>NZ_VEJQ01000059.1:0-503 GCF_007680745.1 Pseudomonas sp. DE0010 | reverse complement strand
TACCCAGTCATTTTCTTCGATGCGTTACGGGTCAAGATCCGAGAAGAAGGCCTTGTCCGCAACAAGGCGATTTACTTAGCGCTGGGTGTTTTACCCGATGGAACGCGCGATATTCTTGGCATCTGGATCGAGAACACCGAGGGTGCGAAGTTCTGGATGAAGGTCTTTAACGACCTCAAGACCCGCGGCGTAGAGGACGTGCTGATCGCCGTGACCGACGGTCTCAAAGGGATGCCAGAGGCGCTGAGCGCAGTGTTTCCGGCGACAACGCTGCAAACCTGCATAGTCCACTTGATCCGCAACAGCCTCGATTACGCGGCGTGGGACAAGCGCCGTGAGCTGGCCAAGGCGCTTAAACCGATCTATCAGGCCATCAACGCAGAAGTGGCTGAGCAGGCATTGGATGCCTTTGAGAGCGGCCCTTGGGGCAAGCAATACCCAACGGTAGTGGCAGCCTGGAGACGAGCCTGGGATCGAGTGATCCCATTCTTTGTCTTCCCGCC
>NZ_VEJQ01000058.1:0-554 GCF_007680745.1 Pseudomonas sp. DE0010 | reverse complement strand
AACCTGCGGCTGGATCACCTCCTTAATCGACGACATCAGCCTGCTGATGAGCTCCCACACGAATTGCTTGATTCATTGTAAAAGACGATGTTGTAAAGCGACCCTGTTATAGGTCTGTAGCTCAGTTGGTTAGAGCGCACCCCTGATAAGGGTGAGGTCGGCAGTTCAAATCTGCCCAGACCTACCATTACTTGGTTCAGCCGTAGAATACGGGGCCATAGCTCAGCTGGGAGAGCGCCTGCCTTGCACGCAGGAGGTCAGCGGTTCGATCCCGCTTGGCTCCACCAATCCTTCAGGCTTCAGGTTTGCAGCACTGTTCAGAACACAGAAATGAACATTCCGGTGTGAATGTTGATTTCTGACTTTTGTCAGATCGTTCTTTAAAAATTCGGATATGTGATAGAAATAGACTGAAGACCAGTTTCACTGCTGGAATTCAGGCTAAGGTAAAATTTGTGAGTTCTGCTCGAAAGAGCAACGTGCGAATTTTCGGCGAATGTCGTCTTCACAGTATAACCAGATTGCTTGGGGTTATATGGTCAAGTGAAGAAGCG
>NZ_VEJQ01000056.1:0-611 GCF_007680745.1 Pseudomonas sp. DE0010 | reverse complement strand
TCCTACGAGCACGCGGCGCAAGGCGACGACGTTTACAAAGACTCGGGCGAAATCAGCTTGGGCATCAAGTCGGCAGCCGATGCTGGCGGCCGTACCTTCGAAAACCTGCAGCTGGGTAATGATGCCTCGGTCAAAGTTACCGATACCATCGACGAAGTTGTGGCCAAGCTCACCGCGACTACTTCGGTTGCCGAAGGCGGCGAGATAACCTACACCGTGACGCTGACCAACAAAGATGGTCTGCCGATCAACAACCACGCAGAGCTGTACTTCCACCTCAAAGACGGCACCACCGTGGTGGTTCCTGCCAACAGCACCGTAGGTTCGGCCAACGCTACTGCGCCGGACAACGTTTATGTGGGCACGAACCCTGCCGTCGTGAACTCGATCGAATCGGTTAGCGGTGCGGATGCCTGGAAGTTCGAGCAACTGACGCTGGATAAAACCCAGGTCAGCACAGAAGTTACCGACGAGCCAGGTTCGGGTACCCCGGGGACGGGTAACCAAGGCGATTTGGTGCTGGTCACTATTACTGCTGACCAGAACTCCGTTGCTGAGAACGTCAAGCCGACGTTCACTGTTCAGATCAACAAGGCTCTGGCCAACGACCT
>NZ_VEJQ01000055.1:0-639 GCF_007680745.1 Pseudomonas sp. DE0010 | reverse complement strand
GGGGGTGTCAGAAATTTTGTGTTCGGGCATAACATGAGTAAGAGGTGCATGTATGCCAACCAAAAAGAAACCCCTGCGTGACCTACCAAAAATCCCCAAGGATCTGCTCGAACAATTCGGTGAGGGGCTGATGACCGCGGAGGCTATCGAAGACGCTTCTGCGGCCTTCAAGAAGGCCTTGATTGAGCGAGCATTGAGTGCCGAGCTCGGTCACCACCTGGGGTATCCGCCGGGCGCGCAGCGCCCAGAGGATGAAACTAACCAGCGCAACGGCAAGACTGGCAAGACCGTTTTGACGGGTGATGGCCCGCTGCGTCTGGATATCCCCCGTGATCGAGATGGCAGTTTTGCTCCCATTCTGATTCCCAAGCATGAGCGGCGTTTTACCGGTTTTGATGACAAGATCATCGCCATGTATGCCCGAGGCATGTCCGTCCGTGAAATCCGCGCTTTCCTCTCTGAGCAATACGGGACGGACGTTTCCCATGACTTCATCAGCTCGGTCACGGACGAGGTGATGGAGGAAATTGGTTCGTGGCAACAGCGACCGCTTGAGCCGATGTACCCAGTCATTTTCTTCGATGCGTTACGGGTCAAGATCCGAGAAGAAGGCCTTGTCCGCAACAAGGCGATTTACTT
>NZ_VEJQ01000054.1:0-739 GCF_007680745.1 Pseudomonas sp. DE0010 | reverse complement strand
CCAGCCCGGTGGCGATGCCCAGCCGTGCGGCCAGGGCCTGCAGCAGGATGGCCATGAGGTTGGAGAGCAGGATCACCGACAGCAGCAGGTAGCCGAATTGCGAGCCGCCGGCCAGGTCCGTGGCCCAGTTGCCCGGATCCATGTAGCCCACCGAGACCATGTAGCCGGGGCCGAGAAAGGCCAGCAGCCGCCGCAACCAGCTGCCGCCCTCGGGCACCGGCACGCTGGCATTCATCCGCCCAAGGCTGGGCCGGGCGGACGGCGCAGGCTCCTGCCAGGCAGGCTCGACGTAGCTGGCGGATTCTTTCATGGCGGACTCGTGCGGCAAGGTAGGACTACCCTTTGGAGAATTTAGCCTAGGCTAAAATTCACACATCCAGCAATAAAAAATCTCTATCTCATCCGTCGATAACGCCCATTGGCGAAGGAATCTTTGGTATTCGCCCGCAACTCGGTCAAAATGGCGCCCGATCGCGTCCTCTCGACGCGCCTCAGGTCTTTGCGGAGAAGGTCATTCAGGTGGGCAACATGACAAAGGACGACGAACTGCTGAATCGGTTGGTCGATCCATCCATTCATATGGAAGGTTTTCAACAGGTCCGCGAGGCGCATCGTCAGGAGCTGATCGAAGACTATGTCGAGCTCATTTCCGACCTCATCCGGGACGGCGGTGAAGCCCGTCAGGTCGACATCGCCGCGCGCATCGGCGTGGCCCAGCCGACCGTGGCCAAGATGCTCA
>NZ_VEJQ01000053.1:0-863 GCF_007680745.1 Pseudomonas sp. DE0010 | reverse complement strand
CCACGCTCAACGTCGTCACGCTTGGTACCACGCAGCAGAACGCCGCAGTTCTCGCCAGCACGACCTTCGTCCAGCAGCTTGCGGAACATCTCAACACCGGTGCAGGTGGTGGTGGTGGTGTCACGCAGACCAACGATTTCCAGCGGATCCTGAACGCGGACGATACCACGCTCGATACGGCCGGTCACAACGGTACCACGACCCGAGATCGAGAACACGTCTTCGATCGGCATCAGGAAAGGCTGGTCGATGGCACGAACTGGCTCAGGGATGTAGGAATCCAGAGTCTCTACCAGCTTCTTGACAGCGGTAGTGCCCATTTCGTTGTCGTCTTTGCCTTCCAGCGCCATACGAGCCGAACCGATGATGATCGGGGTGTCGTCGCCTGGGAAGTCGTAGGTGGACAGCAGGTCGCGAACTTCCATCTCGACCAGTTCCAGCAGCTCAGCGTCGTCTACCAGGTCAGCCTTGTTCAGGAAGACCACGATGTACGGAACGCCAACCTGACGGGACAGCAGGATGTGCTCACGGGTTTGTGGCATCGGACCATCGGCGGCCGAGCAAACCAGGATCGCGCCGTCCATCTGGGCAGCACCGGTGATCATGTTCTTCACGTAGTCAGCGTGACCTGGGCAGTCAACGTGAGCGTAGTGACGAATGGTCGAGTTGTACTCAACGTGAGCGGTGTTGATGGTGATACCGCGCGCTTTTTCTTCCGGAGCCGAGTCGATCTTGTCGAACTCAACGACTGCCGAACCGAATACTTCGGAGCAGACGCGAGTCAGAGCTGCGGTCAGAGTGGTCTTACCGTGGTCAACGTGGCCGATAGTGCCGACGTTAACGTGGGGAAGGGAACGATCAAA
>NZ_VEJQ01000052.1:0-1148 GCF_007680745.1 Pseudomonas sp. DE0010 | reverse complement strand
TCAGCAAGCCAGTTTCCCCTTTCTGGTGACATATTCGTCCTGATTTCTCATCAGGGCGAACGCCACCCGCGCAAGTTTTCTTGCCAAGATCACCAGTGCTTGGGTCGTCGCTTTTCCTGCCGTGCGCTGTTTCTCATAAAGCTCTTTCCATGCCGCTGATCGGCTGGCTGCCATCGCAGCGTTATGAAGTAGACGACGGATCTCCGAGCAGCCGCGCTTGGTAAGACGGCGACGTCCATTCTTCTGCCCAGAATCGCTCACTCTCAAGTCCATCCCCAAAAAGGCGATGTATGAGTCGCTGCTCTTAAATTCACCTCTCACAAATGCCATTACCAATGCGGTGGCGGTGAGAAAACCGATTCCTTCCACTGCCTGGCAACGTGCAACTTGCTCCTGCAATCCAGCCTCGCGCAGCACTTCTTTCAGTTTCTTTTGGATCAACTGGTCCAGCCGATCAATCGATTTCACAAAGGTCTCGAAGGCGGCTCTAAGCAGATTTTCGTTGGCCCAACTTTGGGTCATCGCAGTGCGCGCAGTCACCAAAGCCGCCCGGCGCCGCAGCAGGCTCTGGAGCTTGCCGTAGACGGCCGGCGGAGGGCTCCAGGGCCGGAGTTCGTTACCTTCGTTCCTAAGGAAACGGGATAGTAGTCGAGCATCAGATGGATCAGTCTTTACACGTCCCCCGACACCTTTTCTGTAGTTGCTTAACTGGAATCCGTCGACGACATAAACCTGAAAACCCATCCCGTGGGCTAGTTCAACCAAGTCCAAGTGGTAGACATTGGTAGCCTCAACGGCGATTGCCGTGTGAGCCGCTTGCTGTTTGAGCCACTTCTTGATTTCTGGCTTAGCGTTTTTAATCTTGATAATTTCATCGCGGTCGTCGTGATGAATAACCAGCTCCGCTTTAGCGACATCTACACCCACGATTAACCGATCTACCTGCATTGCCATGGGTGGCTCCTCACGTTATGGTTCTAGGGCTTGAAGGGGGGTTCACCAAGAGGCGCTGGCTTGCTTCTATCGTCGTTCAAAAACGATGCATTCTTTATCGGCGCTTTGGTGGAAGGGGTGGGGCGATGTCTCCCACAGTCTGTACTGCTGCTGACAGTCAGAATCGGCTTTAGCGTCCCACCACCCCTTCAAGT
>NZ_VEJQ01000051.1:0-1213 GCF_007680745.1 Pseudomonas sp. DE0010 | reverse complement strand
CCTGAGCTGCGCCCCAAATGTTGGACAGTTGGTTAGCCTATCTCAGCCTGGGTCCTGTAAGCCACAGGGCTCAGGCCGTTGAGCTTCATTTTGATTCGATCATGGTTGTAATAATGGATGTATTCATCCAACCCCGCCTTAAGCTCAGCAACGCTTGCGAAGCGCTCACGGTGGAAGTACTCCGATTTGAGCGTCCCAAAAAAGCTTTCCATCGCCGCGTTGTCCAGGCAGTTGCCCTTGCGTGACATGCTCTGTTCAAGCCCTGCTTCTTTCAACCGCTTGCAGTAGTCAGGGTATCGATAATGCCAGCCTTGATCTGAGTGCAAGAGCGGTCGGCTGTTGGCTGGGAGCTTATTGATCGCTATCTCCAACATTTCGCCTACCAAGGTAAATCGGGGTCGGGAGTCGGTACGATAAGCAACGATCTCGCCGTTATAAAGATCCATGATCGGAGAAAGGTACAGCTTCTCACCTGCCACTTTGAACTCGGTAACATCCGTTACCCACTTTTGATTTGGCTGGTCTGCGCGGAAGTCGCGCTTAAGGATGTTGGGGGCGGCTTCGCCCATTAGCCCCCGATAAGATTTGTACTTCTTGGGGCGCACTGTACATTTCAGGTCCAGTTCGGCCATCAGACGACGTACCTTCTTACTGTTAACCGATTGCCCTTCGCTACGCAGCGTAGAGGTGACTCGCCGATACCCGTAGCGGCCGCGATGCCGGTGGCTGATGTCTTGTATCAACGTTTTGAGCGAGGCACACCGATCCCCAGCCTCGAGCACGCCGAGCTGGTAATAATAAGTGCTGCGCGACAAATGAGCTGCTTTGAGCAGCCAGGCAAGGGGGTAAAGCTTACGTAGCGCCGCGACTAGCCGGGTTTTTTCCTGGCTATCTTCTTCCTCGCCTTCTCCTCGTCTAGCTCCTCGAGCTTTTTTAGATAGGCGTTCTCCGCTTCGAGCTGGGCTAGCCTTGTCAGCAACTGCTCACGAGTGAGTTGTTCAGTAGGCGTGGATGAAACGTCTTCAGACTTGCGGGGTGCTTTAGGCATCGCGGTAATCACTGGCTTCTTACGGGACGGTCGGGGTTGATGTCCGCCACTGTAATACTGTTCCTCCCAACTGCGAACCAGTGTGGAATTGCCTAGGTTGTAAAGCGCTGACGTGGCGCGCAACGAAAGGTCTTCACGCCATTTATGATGAAGAACGGCGAGTTT
>NZ_VEJQ01000050.1:0-1862 GCF_007680745.1 Pseudomonas sp. DE0010 | reverse complement strand
CTCACTTTTTGACAAGACAAAAAGTGAGCCGCCGTAAGGGCGGAAAGGTGACTGTGCGCCACCCGCGCTAATGAATACCAACTTGCTGTATGCGCCCACGCTCTGAAGTTTTAAGTTTTAAGTTTTAAGTTTTAAGTTTTAAGTTTTAAGTTTCAAGTTTGGTTGCGTTGGTGTGGGTATTGAAAGAGAGCATAGTCCATTTGCGATGGCGACGCTTAGTCACCTTTTCGCCCTTACGTGAACTGACCCCCGAATGTTGGACACCTATCTCACCGGAGGGTGTTCCATGACGAAATACAACCTGGCGCTCAAACAAGCACTCATCGAAGAGTGCCTTTCTGCTCCTAGCATTCATGAAGTGGCGCTAAAGCATGACCTCAGTCCATCGATGCTACGTCGGTGGGTAAAGGGCTATGAAAAACACGGCGCAGCCGGTTTAAGTGCCAAGTACAGCCGCTACGATGCCCAGTTCAAATTGAAGGTTTTGCAGTGCATTGAGCAACAAGGATTGTCTGCCCAGCAAGCCTGCATCCAGTTTGATATCCGTGGTCCAAGTAGCATCAGGCAGTGGAAAAGGTTGTATGATCAAGGCGGAGTTGAAGCACTTCATCCGCATCATACCCGAGAGTTGAGCATGCCCCGTAAGCCATCGAAAAAAACCAGCGCAAGTCCTCCTACCGCTTCGGATAGCGACCTGACACCCGAGCAAATGCTCGAAGAGCTGGAATACCTGCGTGCGGAGAATGCTTATCTAAAAAAGCTCGATGCCTTGATCCAAGCGGACCCTCGCACTGCGCAGGCGAGAAAACGAAGGCTGTCCAGGGATTGAGGCACGGGCATCGACTCGCTCTGCTGTTACGTGCTGCCGGGCTTGCACGTAGTACCTTTTATTACCAAAGCAAGGTGTTGTTGACTGACAAGCATGCGGCTTTGAAAGAGAGTATCAACAACGTCTATCACAAGCATAAGGGACGGTATGGCTATCGCCGGATCACTGAGACCCTCAAGCACAACGGTCGGACGATTAATCACAAGAAGGTGCAGCGACTGATGCAGCTGATGGGTCTCCAGTCGCTGGTCAGGGCGAAGAAATATCGCTCGTACCGAGGCTCAGAGGGACTGGTTGCGCCTGATCTGCTCAGACGAGAATTCAAGGCAGGAGCCCCTAATCAGAAATGGGCAACCGACGTGACAGAGTTCAAGGTAAAGGGGCAGAAGCTGTTTCTTTCACCGTTGATGGACCTGTATAACGGCGAAATCCTCGCTTATCAGATTAACCGGCGCCCGGAGTTCAAGATGGTCTCGGCAATGCTTGAGCAAGCCTTTGAGCGGCTGAATCCAGGTGATAAACCGATATTGCACTCCGATCAAGGATGGCAGTACAGGCAGCCCACTTACCGGCATATGCTGGCCGAGAAGAACATTGAGCAGAGTATGTCGCGGAAGGGCAACTGCCTAGACAACGCCGCAATGGAAAGCTTTTTCGGCACACTCAAGAGCGAATATTTTTACCTGGAGTCGTTTGAAAATGTCGAGCAGTTGGCTTCAGGACTTGATGATTACATCGCTTACTACAACCAAAAACGCATCAGTCTCAGACTTAATGGCCTGAGTCCGATACAATTTCGGACCCACGCGCTGGCCCCATAGCGCTCACTGTCCAACTTTTGGGGGTCAGTTCAACGGCGAGTCACTTTTTGTCAAACGCGACAAAAAGTAACCAAAAAACGCTGCGCTCCATTCATACGGCCCCTACACTGCGCTTCGGGGTTCCCTCACTCCGGTCTTGCTCCCGGGAGGACCGCGCTGCAGGCCCCATCCTGGGGCCCAGCGCTTGACAGGCATCCATGCCTGTCACCTCC
>NZ_VEJQ01000004.1:0-253347 GCF_007680745.1 Pseudomonas sp. DE0010 | reverse complement strand
CTGCTGACAGTCAGAATCGGCTTTAGCGTCCCACCACCCCTTCAAGTTTAACCATACAAGCGGCCTTGCGCCGCGATAGGCCGCGTAGCGGCCCAGGCAATATGAGCTGCGAAGCTGAAATCTGGGGGCCGCTACGCGGCCCATCGCGGCACAAGGCCGCTTCCCACACTGACCGCGTGACGCCTGAGTGCCTGGCTCACACAACTTTGTGGGAGGGGCCTTGTGCCGCGATGGGTTGCGAAGCAGTCCAATATTTCAGCCCCATACAGTGCCGTTCAACGAGGGCACGGTCGGCGAACCCGCTCAACACCCATGCTTGCGCCGCAATGGCACCAGCAGGTCACTCAGACCGTTATGGTCGACTTCATGCATCAAGGCCAGCAACTCCCCCAGCTCCCCTGTAGGAAAGCCCTTGCGCGCAAACCACGCCAGGTAATCGCCCGGCAGGTCGGCAATGATCCGACCTTGGTATTTGCCAAACGGCATACTGCGAGTCACCAACAGTTCGAGACGTTCCGGGTTGAACATTTTCGCGCTCGTCCAAAAGACGCTCACCATACTGCAAACTGCACGACCAATCGAAGCGGATCATGCATAACGCGACGTATGTCAATTTGCCGTTATCTTTTAACCTGTTGATTTATAAGTAGTTATTTTTTTTCATAAGCTGGCACGAAGGCTGCTCCTGTCTACTCATCAACCCTCAAGGAGTTTGAGTCATGAGCGATACCAACAAAGACGTGATCGATATTCTCAACGACCTGATCGAATACAGCAAAGACGGCCAGAAAGGCTTTCTGAAATCGGCAGAAGACGTTAAGAATCCAAGCCTCAAAGCCTTCTTGACCGAGCGCGCCGCTGGTTGTGGCCAAGCTGTTTCGGAGCTTCAGGCCGAGGTCCGTCACTTGGGCGGTGACCCGGAGACGTCCACCAGCTTCACCGGTGACCTGCACCGTGCCTGGATCGAAATCAAGACAGCCTTCACCAGTCACGATGATGAAGCGGTGATGAACGAGACCGAGCGTGGCCAGGATTATGCCCTCAAGGCATACCGTGAAGCGCGTGAAAAGCTCACCAAACTCAACGTTCCTGCTGCTGCCAACAGCCTGGTGCTGGTTGATCGTCAGCTGCAAGGCGTGCAGAAAAACCACGATGAAGTAAAAGCGCTGCGTGACAAGGTCCGCGCCCAGTCCTAAGTGACCGGGCCTTCTACCCGGTTGCGGCCCTTGGCCTTGGCCCGGTAGAGCGCTTCATCCGCACCACCCAGCATGGCTGCAAGGCCCTGCTGGGTGTTTGCGTTGAGGCTGCCAATGCCGATGCTCACCGTGACCGGCTGGGTATCGTCGCCGAAAGGAGCGAGTCGCTCGACGCTGCGGCATATTCGTTCTGCCAGCGTCCGTGCTCCTTCCACGTCGGTTTCTGGCAGCACCACCTGAAATTCCTCCCCGCCATACCGAGCGGCCAGATCGGCCGGTCGACGGATGCAGGCTTCGATGGCCTTGGCCACCTCGCGCAGTGCGTGATCACCGCCCGCATGGCCGTGGCGCTGATTGAACGCCTTGAAATGATCCACATCCACCATCAGCACCGTCAGTGGCTGGCGGGTACGCTGGGCACGTGCCCATTCATGGCGCAGCACCTGGTCCAGGTGCCGGCGATTGGCCAGGCCGGTCAGGCTGTCGGTCGCGGCCAAGGTCGCCAGGCGCTGTTCAGCCTGGTAGCGCCGACGCAGCTCCCGGCCGAGCAACCAGGTCAACCAGATGATCCCTGCACACAGCAGCCCGGTGGCGACGCTGACCAGCAGCGCCGTGCGGCGCCAGGACGCGAACACCTCGTCGGTGGCATGCACCACCAGCACGATCAGCGGCAGGTCGCCCACCCGGGCAAAGGTATACATGTGCTCGCTGTTATCCCCGGCTGAGGCCGCGACGAAGCTGCCACTTTGTTGCCCGAGTATTCGCTGGAAATTAGGCTTGCCGGCGTACTGGCTGCCCACAGATGGGTCGGACGGGCCCATGGGTTGGCGGGCCAGTAGCTGGCCTTCGACGTTGAACAGGTTCACGCTGCTGTTGGCGCCGATATCCAGGCGTTTGAACAGATCGGTGACATAGCCAAGGCGCAGTGCGCCAGCCGCAATCCCGGCGAAATTACCGTTCGGGTCGGTGATGCGCCGGCTGAAGCTGATGCACCAGTCCAGGTCGCCCAACCGGGCCTTGAACGGCGGCCCCACCAGCAGGGCGGTGTTTGGGTTGTGAAGGTGGGTCTGGAATACGCCCGTGTCCCGGAAGTTGGCCTTGCGCGGTACGCTGCTGGTCGAATCACCTACCACGTCACCATTGCTGTTTAGCCACAGTACATCCCCGCGTTTGCGGTCGGCGAAGGCGTCATCGAACAGCAGCCGTTGGCGCAGGGGGCCGGGTACCGAGGGCAGCTCCTTGCGGCCTACCGCCCAGATCAACCCTTGAAGGGCCTGATCATAAAGCTCGACATTGCGCAGGATGTCACTTTCGATCAATTGCACGATGTTGTTGGCCGAGCGTACGGCCGATTGCTCCACGCTCTCACGCTCGCGCATCAGCAAGTAGCTGACGATGGCCACGATAGCGAGCACGGCCAGGCAACTGCCCAGCACGAGAGCCAGTTCAGGGTGCGACCGGGAAGAGGCGAGGCGTAACGGTGAGGTAGGCATGGTCGCGACTGCTGGGGGCCATTTGCGGCGGCGACATTCTAGGCAAGTGGTGATTGTCGGACAAGTTCGCCCGACGGAATCACCGTGCGGCAGGGATCACTCTGCCGCGCGGATTAGCCAGTGTCTGCACCAGGCTGTCAGAACACGTTCAGGGGGTAGTCGACGATGACGCGCACTTCGTCGTTGTTGCTGTTGCCGTCGATTGAGGCGTAGCCTTGGCCGCCGCGGTGCGTGGCGTAACGGACCAGCACCGAGAGGTCTTTGAGGTCGCCTTCCTGGAACACGTACTTGATGTCCAGGTCGCGTTCCCAGTGCTGGGCCTGCTTGCCCTCAGCCCGGTAGTAGTCGTAATGGCTGTTGTCCTGGGCGGCCTTGGTCAGGTCGGCCTTGCCCCGCGAGTACGACAGCGATGCGCTCAGGCCAGGCAGGTCGAGACCGGCGAAGTCATACCCGTACTGAAGTTTCCAGGACCGCTCGTTCGGCGCGTTGAAATCCGAATACATGCGCGAGTTGTCCAGGTAGACGCTGTCTCCGAGGTTGATGTAGTCGAACGGCGTATCGCCGTTAACCCGCTGATAGGCGGCGGTCACGGTATGAGCGCCTGCATTGAGGGTCAGGTGCAGGCTGTAGGTGTTGTTGTCGATGCTGCCCAGCAAGGCCCGGCCTGTGTCTTGCGTATGGTAGAAGTGGGCGCCAGGGTTGAGGCTGACCTGCTCGTTGACCACATAGGTGTAGTCGAAGTCGGCGTAGTACTGGTTCCAGATGTCCTTCAGTTCAGCCGCATACACGCTGGTCGTGATGTTGGGTGTACCGCTCCAGGCTGCGCCCGCCCAGCTCAGGTGCTTGCTCTTGCCGCGCTCATCCAGTGAGCCGTAGTAGGTGTCGATACGGCGATGGCCGCTTTGGTTGTAGGGCTTGGTGAAACTGACCTTGCCACCCTCAAGCAGCAGCCCTTCGACGCTGGTGTTGGTCAGGCTGATACCCCGGAACGTCTGCGGCAGCATGCGGGTTTCGCCACCGGCGATCACGGGGTTGGTCAAAAACAGGTCACCGGCCTTGAACTCGGTGTCCAGCGCCTTGAGCTTGAGCGCCGCGCCTGCGGTGGAAAACGAATGCGGGGCTGCCCCCAGTTCACCGTCGCTGTTCACATGGGTCGGCAGGATGCTGGTGCCTGCATGACCACCACCACCGTCGAGCTTCACCCCCAGCATGGCGTGCGCGTCCAGACCGAAACCGACAGTGCCTGGTGTGTAACCGGATTCGAAGCGCGCCACTGCCCCTTGACCCCATTCCCGCGTATCGCGTGCACCGTGATTGTGGGTATCGCGGTTGAAATAAGCATTGCGCAGGTGCAGGTTCAACGACGATCCCTCGACGAAACCCTCGGCGTTGTCATCGGTGGCCTGAGCCGTGACGGGAATACTTGCACTGAGCGCAATGAAAAGCGGGGTGAAGCGAAACGCGAAAGACACCGGTATAGACTCCTTGATCGGTAGGCGGGGCAGTGCTTGTTATAAGGGATGGTCATGCTTGGCGCATGACAAAACTGCCAGGAAAAAACACAGCGCATACGAAAAAAAGCCGCTGATAGGGCAGCGGCTTTTAGAGGCTAACATATTGAAACAGATGAATCCCATGGCGCCTGTTGAACGCGCCGAGGCGTAGGCTCAGCTGTCGGCGTCGGTATCGACAACCGCTTTGGACGCTGTCTGTGGCGAGCCTTTGACGGTGTCGGCATGCTGTGTGGCCACTGTTTCACGGGCGTCCTGATGGGCCGCCGCAAACTCGGCGTTGCGGGCCACGAATGCAGGCGACTCTTCGGCCATGGCCAGGGGGGACAACAACAGGGACGACAGGACGAACACGCTGGCAATACCCATACTGTTGGACATTTCTAACTACCTTCTTGCGGTGCAAGTGCTAATGAGGACAGGGGTAAAGTTAGTCGTGTGGAGGCAGTGTAAACAGAGCGAAGTTGGATAAGCACTGTTGCGTAAAAGGTAAGTATCGGGGCTGGAATGGCGGGGATTTTCTTTGAAATGCCCGGTTTAGAGCCTTTTAGGGAAATAGTGAGAGCCGAGGTTCAGAGTGGGCATTAGGGTGCACCACCTTCAGACGTTTGCCGGACGTGGTCGGAGCGCACGCTTGCCTTGGCCAGAACGGCCACGAAGGTGGCGGCTTCAGGTACTCAGCTTCGCAGCTCACATTGCCGGGGCCGCTGCGCGGCCCATCGCGGCCGGTCCGGCGCCCCGGCGAGGCCGCTCCCACCTTGTCACTTGTGGGCTGTGCGAGGCGGTGCAAGACAGTTGCCACAACGCCCGGCGAGCCAGAAACTCAGCATTCACACGATCAATGTGTGCGGCCTTGCCGGGGCGCCGGACCGGCCGCGAAGGGCCGCAAAGCGGCCCGCCCCTAGAACCCGATAAACGCGTAATAAACCGGTGGCTGGTCGGTCACCTGCACCCCAACCGCCTGTAACTGTGCCTGCAATGCCGCATCCTCGACATGCAGAGCCCAAGAACACCAGGTGTCCTGAGGCTGATCTGCAAGAGCTGTGGCAAACGCCTGCATGTCAGGCAAGTAAGCAGTAAAGCCGTTGCCTTTAAGCGCGCTAGTCGTCATGCCCAGTGCATGGCAGACCGCCACCTTGGCCGCGATGTCCTCCCTGTCTGCCTGCCGAGAGGCCTGCACCAACGCCCGCAACTGGGCATCGACCAATTGCGTGCCGTGGATCAGCTCAGGCCCCTGTTGCCAGGCCTCAGGCGGGCAATCCTTGCTCTCGGGCCGCAAGGGGATGTGCGGGTTGATTTCAACCGGATAGATCCTGCACACCAGTGGGCGCTGGTCGTAAATGGCGCACAGGTCGTTGTCGTCCAGATAGCGGCAGCGGCCAGGGTTGAAGGCTGCGAAGGTTACCGACACCCGGATCTGGCCGTCGGCACTGGGCACGGCGTGAGAGCGCAACAGCACATGTTCGCGTTGCTCAGGAGGCATGCCAGGGCCGTCGACGATGAATGCCTCTATCAGCACGATCACCTGCCCGCCGTCGCGGGCCCAGCGCTGCGACTCGACCAGGGTCAGGGGCACATGGTGGCCGCTGCAGCACTTGCCGCAGCCGGTGCAGGCGAAACGCAGGCTATCGCTCACTTGGTTTGCGGGCTCCATTCACTTACATACGCCCGCTGCTGCTTGCGGTCATACAAGCACAACTCGGTACCGGTACGCTGCTTCATGTGCTTTTGCGGGTACACGCCTTCGACCAGCAGTGCGCTCATGCCGGTCTGATCGTCGAACTCGGCGGGCTTGCCGCGAGCATGGGCGTTCTTGAACTGGCTGGCAGCCAGGCAGGCCTTGAGCATTTGCTGGCGGTGCTCGTTCCAGGCCTGGCTACTGGAGGCTTGGACGAGGCCACTGAACAGGGCGCAACTGATCAGGATGAGGCTGATACGTTTCATGCGTGGCTTCCTGCTGGTTGCGAGAGGGTCTGGAAGTATGCCCCAGTCAGTCCGAGGGGCAAACCCGCAGCCGTACTGGCAGGTCAGCGCTCAGCGAAGACCACGGCCCGCGCCGCCACCACCAGGCAGTTGGTCAACTCGGGGGACGAGAACTTGGTCAAGATGGCGTTGGCCCCGGCCTGGGTCGCCTTTTCGCTGCTCATGGCGCTGTCCAGCGAGGTGTGCAGCAGCACGTACACGTGCTGAAAATCGGGGCTCTCGCGCAGGCTGCGGGTGAAGGCATAGCCGTCCATCTCGCTCATCTCGATGTCCGAGACGATGACATTGATCTCCTGCGCCGTGCCTTGCAGCTCCAGCAGAATGCCGATGGCGTCCTTGGCACTGCGGGCGGTACGGCACTCGATCCCCAGGTTGCGCAGGGTATGCACCGACTGTTGCAGGGCGACGTTGCTGTCGTCGACCACCAGGATGTTGGCGGCGGCCAGCAGGCTGGCGTCCTCGACGCTCAGGCCACTGGCGGGCGATTCGACGGGTGCCGGGGCGATGCCGTGAATGACCTTCTCGATGTCGAGCACCTGCACCAAGGTGTTGTCCACACGGGTGACGCCGGTGATGAACGACTGTTTGCCCGCACCGTAAGGCGGGGGTTTGATGTCGGTGCTCAAGCAGTGCACGATGCGGCTGACCGCCTGCACGTGCAGGCCCTGGCGCGAGCGGCTGATCTCGGTGACGATCAAACACCCTCCGTTGGGGTCGGCCAGCGGTCGCTCGCCGATGGCGCGGGACAGGTCGATGACCGACAGCGGGTGCCCGCGCAAGGTCGCTACGCCTTTGACATGGGGGTGGGACTCGGGAAGCTTGGTCAGCGCCGGGCACGGAATGATTTCGCTGACCTTGAGCAGGTTGATTGCCATCAGCTTGCCGCTGCGCAGGGTGAACAACAGCAGGGACAACGCGTCCGCGCGGGCATTTTGCTTGGCCATGGTGACCTTCGATGGGGAACAGGGGATAACAGGTTATCGGCCTGTTCCGTCAAGGCTTTAGGGGCGCCTGCGCTAACGTTCGCGCAAGGCTTCCTTGGCCCGGTTCAGGGGTTTGATGAGGTAGTCGAGTATGGTCTTCTCCCCGGTGCGAATATCCACCGTGGCGATCATCCCCGGTACGATCGCAAACTGCTTGCCGGCCTTGTTCTGCAGGCTGTCCTGTTCGGTACGAATGAACACCCGGTAATAATAGATTTCAGGTTTGACCTCGTCCTGCAGGGTATCCGGCGAAATCCCCACCACCTTGCCGTCCAGGCCGCCATACACCGAGTAGTCGTAGGCGCTGATCTTCACTTTCGCGGCCTGGTCGGGGTGAATGAAGGCAATGTCCCGTGGCGCGATGCGGGTTTCGATCAGCAGGCGTTCATCCATCGGCACGATCTTCATCACCTGGCCGCCGGGCTGCACCACACCGCCCAGGGTGTTGACTTCGATGTCCTTGACGATACCTCGCACAGGCGAGCGCAGGGTCAGGCGCGTCAATGAGTCGCTGCGGCCACGAATCACCTCCGACAGGCTGTCGGCCTCGGCACTGGCCTTGGCCAGCTCTTCCCTGGCTCGCACCAGGTACTCCGAGCGCGCCTCGGTGGCCTTGAGCTCCAGTTCCGAGCGTTGACGGTTCAGGCGGATGACCTCGACGCGGCTGGAGGCGCCCATCTTCGCCAGGTTTTCGGTGATCTTGAGCTCGCTGCGCACCAGCCGCAGCGAGTCCTCGATACCGGCCAATGTCTGCTCAAGGCCACGGCGGCGGGTGGTGTACAGCGCCGTCTCCGCCTCGATCAGCTCGGGCGACTCGCGCAGGCTGGCCGGGAATTTCAGCGGCTTGCCCGTGACCTCTGCCTGCAGCCGCGCCTGGCTGGCCTTGGCCGCGCGGTACTTGGCTTCGCTTTCGCCCACGCTCGATGACGTCTTGGTCGGGTCGAGCTGGGCCAGCACCTGGCCGCGCTCGACAAGGTCACCTTCGGCCACGCTCATCTGCGCGACGATGCCTCCTTCGAACGACTGGATGACCTGCTCGCGGGAGCTGGGGATGACCTTGCCCGTGCCGGTGGACACCTCGGTCACCTCGAACCAGGCAGCCCAAGCCAGGAATGCCGCCAGCATCACCGCGCACAGGGTGATCAGGCGCCCGGCCCGGAACACCGCCTGGTCATCCTGACCATCGAGGTAAGAGGCGGGAAGTTCATGGTTGCTCATGCCTGCGCTCCTTGCAGTTTGGCCAATGCGGCGTCGCGCGCGTCGTCGATCACGATACGGCCGCCGTCGAGCACCAGGATGCGGTCCACCCGCTGCAGCACGCTCAACCGGTGGGTGGCGATCACCAGGGTTCGGCCCTGGCAGAAGCGGTCCAGGTTATCCAGCAACCGGCGCTCGGTAATGTCATCGAGCGAAGCAGTAGGTTCGTCCAGCAGCAGCACCTGCGGCTGGCGCACCAGCAACCGCGACAGCACCAGGGCCTGGCGCTGCCCACCGGATAGGCCCAGGCCGCCTTCGAGGATCAGGTGATCCATGCCTTTGGGCAGGCGACGCACGAAATCCAGCGCACCGGTGGCCGACAGCGCCGCCACCAGCTCCTGATCGCTGGCCTGGCCGGCGCCCAGGGTCAGGTTCTCGCGCAGGGTGCCGTGGAACAGCCTGGCGTACTGGGCCAGCAAACCCACGTCACGGCGCAGGTCGGCCGGGTCCAGGTGCGCCATGGCGATACCGTCCAGGCTCACCTCGCCCTGCATCAGGTCCATGCTGCCGGCCAGCGCCTGCAGCAACGTCGACTTGCCAGCGCCGTTGCGGCCGAGCACGGCAATGCGCTCGCCCGGACGAATGTCCAGCTGCGCGATGTTGAGCACAGGCGGCGCTTCTTCGCTGTAGCGGAAGGTGGCCTGGCGCAAGCGGTATTCACCGCGCAGGGCAGGCATGTGCACCCGTGCCTCGCCTTCAGGATGGTCCACTGGCGATTGCATCAGCTTGTCCAGCCCTTGCAGGGCCACCTTGGCCTGCTGCCATCGGGTCAGGACATGGGTCAGTTGGGCCAGCGGCGCCATCATGCGCGAGGCCAGCATGGAGGCGGCCACCAGGCTGCCGGTGGTCAGGTCGCCGGCGATCACCATGGGCGCACCGATCACGATGACCACGGCGAACACGGCCCCTTGCACATTCTGCGTCCAGGCCACCAGCCCGTTGGTGAGGGTGCGCAGGCGCAGGTTGGTGTGGGCGCAGGCGGCGTTGTACTGGTTCCATTGCCGCTCGAAACGCGCTTCGGCTTGCAGGGCCTTGATCTCGTCCAGGCCTTGGATGCTCTCGACCAGCATGGCGTTGCGCAACGAGGACTCGCGCATCGAGGCATTGGCCAACCGTGCCAGGCGCCGCTGCGCGAGTAAGCCCGGCACCACCATCGCCACCAGGGCTACGATCGGCACGAACACCAGCACGCCGCCGATCAGCCAGAACACGAACAGGAACAGCAGGAAGAAGGGCAGGTCGGCCAGTGCCGTCGCGGTGCTGGAGGTGATCAGGTCGCGGATGGACTCCAGCTCGCGCAACTGCGAAATGAACGAGCCGGTGGACTTGGGCCGCACCGAGTTGCGCAGGCGCAGGGCGTGGCCGTAGACCAGGTCGCTGACGCGCAAGTCGGCCCGCTTGCCCAACAGGTCGGTGACCTTGAGCCGTAGCAGGCGCATGCTGAAGTCGAACACCAGCGCCAGCACCACGCCACCAAACAGCACATACAAGGTTGGCAGCGATTCGGCCGGAATCACGCGGTCGTAGACCTGCATCGAGAACAGCACCCCGGCCAGCGCCAGTACGTTGGCGACCAGCGAGGCGATCATCACTTGCCCGTACGGGCGCAGGTCGCGCAGCACGATGCGGGCGAACCAGTGACGGTCGTACGGGGCGGTGTAGTCATCGGTGCGCACATCGCGCAGTGGCCGTGCAGGGCGCAGCAGTGCAACGCGGGTGATCCTGCCTTGCAGCGCATCGCGGGGCAGGCGCGATGTCAGCCCCTGATCGCCTGCGAAGACCACCGCCAGGTCATCCTCCTGGGTCACCGACTCGACCACGGCCAATTGGCCGTCATCAAGCTCCAGCACCAGCGGCGTGCGCCATTGCCGCAAGCCTTTTGCGTCGAAACGCACGAAGCGCAAGGCCAGGCCGGCTTGGCGCGCCATGTGGCGCAGGATTTCGTCCAGGGGCCGGGCATCCTCATCGGCGGCCAGGCGGATGCGCTGGGGGGACACGTCCAGACGATAATGATGCGCGACCTGCAGCATCACCTCCAGCCAAGGGCCGAGGTCAGCCCGCGCGCTGGTGGCAGGTGCCGGGGTGTGGGCCTGTTCGGGCAGTGTCACATTGACCGGATCGCTCATGGCTGAATCTCCACACCTTGCAGGTTACGCCCCTCGAGGCCGAAGGCCGCCCGCAGGGCGCCCGTGTTGTAGAGGCAGTCCACGTCCAGGCGCAGCAGGTCGGAACGGGTGCCGGCCAGTTCGAAGCGCGACTGGTAGATTTCCTGCTCGGCATTGAGCAAGTCGAGCAGGGGGCGCGTGCCCAGGTCCAGGTACTGGCGGCCGTAAAGCATCCGCGCTTCCTGAATGCTGTCCTGACGGGCCTCGAGCGAGCTCAGGCGGCGGCCCAGCCCCGCTGTTTGCGCGGTGGCCTCGGCCAGGCCGCGGCGGGCCTGCAGGCGCGCGGCATCCTCGGCCGAATCGGCGGCCGTCAGGGCATAGCCCGCCGCGCGACTGCGGGCACTGATGGAGCCGCCCTGGTAGATCGGCACCTCCACGTTGAGGTAGATACCGGCCTGGGTACGGTCCAGGCGTGAGTTGTCACGGTTGTAGTCATTGTCCAGGTAGTGGTTGACCTGGGGCTGCAACGACACGGTAGGGTAGGCCTCGGCCTTGGCCTGGGCCAGTTCGGCCTGGCCCTGGGCACGTTGGGCAAGCGCCATCAGTACCGCTGGCAGGCGCTCGTCGCCCTGGCTCGGCCGCTTGCAGGCCTGGGCCAGTTCCCGAGGCGTTCGTTCGTCCAGGGAGACCGGCGTGGCGCGTCCGAGCAAGGCCGCCAGGGTCGAGCGCCAGCGCTCGTATTGGGCACTGTATTCTTCCAGCACGGCGCGGGCGCTTTGTACCCGCGATTCGGCCTGGACCACGTCGGAGCGGGTGCTGGCGCCCATGTCACTGCGCTGGCGGGCCATGTTGGCAATGTCGCCCACCCCGCGGATCTGGTCACGGGCAATGCCGATCAGCTGCTCATAGCGGCGCGTTTCGATCCAGGCGTAGGCCGTGTCGCGGGCCAGGTCATCGACCACCAGCAGGATATTGGCCTGGGCCCGGGCGGCTGCGGCCTGGGCAGCGCTGACCGCATGATCGACCTTGCCGAAGTCGTACAGCATCTGCTTGAGCGACAGGTTGATGGCCTGGCTGCTGCGGTCACCGCCGTAGCCGGTGTCATAACCGGTACGCAGGCCGCCGGAAATCTGCGGGTAATAACCTGCGCGGGCGACATTGATACCTTCGCCTTGCTTGTACAGGTTGCCGATGGCCTCGGCGATGCTCGGGTGCCATTGCGCGGCTTGCAACACGGCCTCGGACAGCCCCAAGGGCTGTGCGCCGGCGACCGGGGCCATGCCCACGGCGGGCCTTGCCGGTACCGCGTCAGGCGCGTCCCTGAGCAGGGACGGCCCGATCTGGCGTAATGCAGGGTCTATGTCATCGGCGGCCTGGGCCACCGGTTGAAAATTCAAGGCCAGGAGCCCGAAGGCTCCCAGCAACCACGGTGACAGCGTACTGCTTGGCTTCACAGAGTGTCCTTACTGCTGGTCATCGTCCTTGCCGCCGGGGGTGTACCCGGCGGGTTTGCAGCGGCCTCAGACCACATGGATACCGCTTTGCACCCACAAGTGGTGACTCGGATCCTCCTGGGCCGTGTATTGGTTATAGTCGATACCGTCGGCAGTTTGGTTCCCCACCTTGCTCCAGGTGTCGGTCATGTGAACCGAGTCACTTTCGTCCCCCTTGATGATCAGCGTGTCGCTGGCGCTGTCGGTGACCGCCACCACATCGGCCAGGGTCAATGTCAGGGTCACTGCGCTGGTGTCGTTGAGGTCGATGGTTTCGATCTCGTGCACCCGCCCGACGAGGTTGCCCAGGTCGATGCTGGCATCGCCGCCATTCCAGAGCAGGGTGTCGCTCCCGTTTGCTCCGTTGATGCTGGCAAAGGCCTGGTCGCTGATGACCAGCGTATCGTTGCCCGCGCCCCCCTCAAGCGTGACCGCGCTACCGGTGCTGGCCACCAGCGTGTCATCGCCATCGGTGCCGGCGATCACCTCGCTGGCAGCGACTGCGGCGACACTGGCCAGCGCCGCGCCCTCTTCACCGGTGTCCGCCATGATCGCAGCGGTGGCGGCAAAGCCGGTGACCGGGTCGAGGTTGATGGTGAGCGTGGCGGTGTCGGTGGTGCCGTTGGGGTGGGTCAGCTCGTAGGTGAACACTTCCCGTTGGCCGACCACCGACGCGCTTAGCCCGGTATCGAGGGTATAGGCGTAGCTGCCGTCGGCCTGTACCACCAAGGTACCGTAGTTGCCCTGGACGATGGCCCCGTTGTAGCCCGGGATGGTGAAGGTATTCGCCGCCGTGAGCACGCTCAGCACCGTCAGGGGCGAGCCGAGGTTGTCGGCGCCCGCGCCGTCGGTCAGCAGGTTGCCGGTGACCGGCGTATAGCTGCCCACCACGAACTCGTTGAGGTGAGTGGCCGTGGCATTGACCGTGGTGGTCAGCGAGCTGAGCAGCCCAATGCCGCCTGCGGTGACCCGCACGTGGTAGGTGCCGGCGCCCTGGTTCTGGAAGGTGTAGCCCGCACCGCCGCCCAGCAGGGTTACCAATGAGCCACCACCCACTGTCTGCACCGTCACGTACTGCCCGGTGGCCGGGTTGAGCTTCAGCAGTTCGAGCGTGGTGCCGTTGAGCAGTGTCAGCAGGTTGGTGGAGTTGAGCACTACCTGTACATCAGCAGTGGTGTTGGCTGCCACGGTGGTGGTGTAAGTGGCCGAGCGGGTACCGAGCACCGGCAAGGACAGCGGTGAGAACGTGGTGGTGCTGCTGGTTTGCAGGTTCACCAGGCTGATGTTGGTGTTGTCGACGTCGTTTACCGCATCCACCACGGTGGCTGGTGCTGCGTAGTTGGTGTTGCTCCACACCTCGGTGGCTTGTGGGCTGTCGATGCGCACGTACAGGTTGGCGGTGTCGGACTTGCCGTTCGGATGCACCAGTTGATAGCTGAATACATCCACCTTGCCGACGCTGCTCGGGCTGCCGTTGGGGGTATAGGTGTAGCTGCCATCGCCCCTGATAACCAGCGTCCCGTACTGGCCCTGCACGGTGGTGGCGCTGCCAGCGGTCACGTAGCTCCCGCCTTTGAGCACCTGCAGGACCGCGTCGCTGTCCGGCCCACGCGCATCGGTAGTGCCATCGATACCCACGTCGGTGACCACGTTGCCGGACGTTGCAGCGCCTGTACCGGTGAACTGGGTCAGGCTGGTGGTATCGACCTGCAACGTGGTGTTGACCGTGGTCAGCAGACCGATGCCGCCGCTGCCCACGGTCAGCCGGTAGTCACCGGCACGCAGCTCGCCGATGTCCACGCGCAGGCCTTGGCCCAGCGGTAGCAATACCAGGTCGAGCAGGCCCTGGCTGTTGCCGGTGGCCAGCGTCACCCAGGCGCCACTGGCATTTTTTACCTGCAAGGTGAAGGTGGCGCTGTCCAGCAAGGCCAGGGCGCTGCCTGTGTTGAGCGTCAGCGTCGGGTCCGCCGTTGTCCCTGCGCCCACTGTCCAGGTAAAGGTCTTGCTGAAGCCTGCCAGCAGGGTGCTGAACGAGTCCTGGTAGGTGCGGCTGCTGACGACGGGCGCAAGGTTGACCACCGCAGTGGCCAGGTTGTCGCTGGCGATGACCGGTGCATTGGCGTCCACATCGGGCGCGGTAACGGTGACATTGCCCGACACGTTGCCGCGTGGGTCGCTCAAGGTCACCGACAGCAGTTGGCCATTGTCCTGCGGTGGGTTCAAGGCCACGGTGAAGCTGCCGTTAGGCTGCACGGTACCGGTTTGCAGCACCGTGCCGGTCGCGCTGCGCACGGTGACGGTGGCGCCGGGCTCGCCAGTACCGGTCAAGCTGGTACCGTCGGCATTGACCTGCAGGTTGCCGGCGACCGCTGGCGGAGTGAAGTCCGGCGCCGTCAATGCCGTAGGCGTTGAAACGTTGCCTGCAGCGTCCGTGAGCGTAACCGAGAGCGCCTGGTTGTCGATCTGCGCAGCCGCCAGGCTGACCACGAACAACCCGTTGCTGCCGACCGTGGCAGTGCCCAGCACGGTGCCGGCGCTGTTACGCACCTGCACCGTGCTGCCGACCTGGCCCGAGCCGCTGACGGCGGTGCCGGTGGGGTTGATGGTGGCAATCGGCGCGGCAGGCGGCGTGGTGTCGGGTGCGAGCACGCTGGCGCTACCGGACAGGTTACCGGCGGCATCGGTCTGGCGTACCACCAGCAGTTGCCCATCGTTCTGCGGTGAGGTCAGGGCGATGGTAAAGGTGCCATTGGCCTGCACCACACCGGTACCGACCTGGCCACCTGGGCCTTGCACGGTAACGGTAGCGCCTGCTTCACCGTTGCCGGTCAGTACGGTGCCCGCACCGTTGACCACCACGTTGGTCGGCGCAGCAGGTGGTTGGACGTCAGGCGCGGTGAAGGCGGTGTTGCCAGAAGCGTTGCCCGCCGCGTCGGTCTGGCTGACGGTCAGCACCTGGCCGTTCAACTGCGGTGCGTTCAGGTTGATGCTGAACTCGCCGGCGGCGTTGACCTGCCCGGTGCCCAGCACCGCATTGCCGGCGCTGCGCACGGTCACTGTCGCGCCCGCTTCGCCGGTACCGGTCAGTACCAGGCCATTGCTCGACAACGCGGCGATGACCGGGTTTGCAGGCGGGGTGATGTCTGCCGCCACCACGAAGGTCGGCTGCGATTCGCCGCCAACCAAGGCAACGGCCGTGACGGTCAGTTGTTGCCCGTTGAGCTGTGCGGCCGTCAGTTGCAGGCTGAACGTGCCGTTCAAGGTGGCGCCGCCGACACCGATCTGGTTGCCCGCCGCATCGTATACCCGAATGCCCGTTCCCGAAGGCGCATTGCCCGACAAGGTCAGGCCATCGCTGGCCAGCACGACGTTGGTAGGGGGTGCCGGAGGGGGTGCCAACGGCGTGACGAAGGTGATGCTGGCAGACGTATTGGCCGCCGCATCGGTCTGGTAGACCACCAGCGACGCCACCGAGCCGGCAGGCGGACTGGTGACGATCTGGAAGGTCCCGGCGTCGCTGACTTCACCGGTACCGATCACCGTCCCGTTTTTGCTGATGGTGACGGTTGCACCTGGCTCGCCACGGCCTGTGATCACGGTGAAGGTGTTGTCCACTGCCAGGTCTGTAACGGCACCGGGCGGCGAGGTATCCCGGGCCAGCAAGGTGGCCGGGATCGACGCGTTGCCTGCTGCGTCGATGGAGACCACGGTCAGAAGCTGGCCGTTGTTCTGGGCGGGGTCCAAAGTGACAGTGAAGGCACCACCCGCCGCTACCTGGGCGGTGCCGACCTCGTCACCGTCCGGCCCGCGCACGCTGATGGTAGTGCCGGCTTCGGCCGTACCGGTGAGGGTCTGGCCGGTGGCATTGAGCACAAGGTCACCCGGCTGCACCGGTGGGGTGAGGTCAGGCGCTTGCAGTTCCACGCCCGGCGATGGGTTGCCGGTGGCATCCTGGGCGATGAGTGTCAGCTTTTCACCGTTGATCTGTGCCGGCGTCAGTGCCACCACGAAGCGGCCGTCAGCGGCGACGACCACTTGGCCGACCAGGTCGCCTTGGCTGTTGAGCACCGTGACACGCGCCCCGACTTCGGCTGTGCCGACCACCTGGGTGCCGCTGCTGTTGATGGTCGCCACCACCGCTTCAGGGGGCGTGATGTCCAGGGCAGTCAGGGTGCTGACCGGCGAGACGTTCTGGGCAGCATCGGTCAGGGTCACCTGCAACCGCTCGCCATTGAGCTGCGGAGTTTGCAGGGCGATGGTGAAGGTGCCTGCGGCGCTCACCACACCCGTGCCGATCTGCGTCGTGCCCACGAACACCCGCACGGTGGCGCCCACTTCGCCGACACCACCTAGGGTGTCGCCTGCCGCATTGAGGCGCAACTCGGTCGCTGCTGCTGGCGGCGTCAGGTCGGGCGCCTGCACCGTGACCGCCTCGCTGACGTTGCCAGGTGGGTCGGCCTGCAGCACGGATAGCACCTGGTTATCGATCTGAGCCGGCGACAGGTCCACACGGAAGCTGCCGTCTGCCAGGACCGTGCCCGTGCCCAACGTCACGCCCGCTGCATCCCTGACGGTTACCGTGGATCCCGGCTCACCCAAGCCGGTGACCACGCTGCCATCGGCGTTGATTGCTACCTGAGTCAATGGCTCTGGTGGGGTGAAGTCAGGCGTTTGCAAGGTGGCGATCGGCGAGACATTACCGGCCGCATCGGCCTGGGTGAAGCTCAGCACCTCGGCATTGGTGAGCGGCGGGTCGAGGGTCAGCGTGAAGTTGCCGCTGGCATCGACGATGGCGCTGCCGATGTCCTCACCTGCTGCGTTGGTGACGGTCACTTCTGCGCCGGCTTCGCCGCGCCCCGTAATGGTGACGCCGTCGCTGGAAACCGCCAGCTCCGCCGGTGCGGTTGGCGGCGTGGTGTCGGGCGCGGTGATGACGCTGGCGCCCGATTGGTTGCCGGCGGCGTCGGTCAGCAGCACCTGAACCTGTTGCCCATTGGCCTGAGGCGCCGTGAGGTTGACCTGGAAGGTACCATCGACGCGCACGGTGTCGGTACCCAGAACACTGCCGTCGGCAGCGATCACCCGCACGGTGACGCCTGGCTCGCCTGTACCGTTGAGCAGGCTACCACCGCCAGCGAAGGCCAGGTCCTGTGCAGGTGTTGGCGCGGTGCGGTCCGGTGCGGTAAGGCTGACGCTGTTCGATTCGTTACCGGCCACATCTGCCTGGCTGGCATTGAGCAGCTCGCCGTCCAGTTGTGCCGTCGCCAGCGTGGCGCTGAAGTTACCAGCGGCATCGACCACGGCAGTGCCGAGTTCGATACCACCCTCGCCGGTGATGGTCACGGTAGCGCCCGGCTCGCCGCGGCCGCTCACGACCAGGCCATCGCCAGACAGCACCAGGCCGGTCAGCGGCAGCGGCGCCGTGGTGTCCGGCGCCTGCAGCGTGGCAGGTAGCGAAACCGCGCCGTCGGTGCCAGTGGCGGCGATCAGCAGCACTTCGCCGTTGGCCTGCGCGCTGCCAAGGTTGACCGTGAAGCTGCCGTCATTGGCCACTGGGCTGCTGCCCAGGAGTTGCCCATTGGTGCCGTACACGTTGACGGTGGTGCCGCTGGCTGCCGTTCCCGATACCGACAGCCCGTCGGCTGCCAGGACCAGGTCTGCCGGGGTTGCCGGTGCCAAGGGCCCAGGGGCGTTGATCGATTGGGCAGGCGATACGTTCTGCGCTGCATCGGCTTGCACCACGCTCAGGGTTTCACCCACCAGTGCCGCAGGGCTCAGGCTGACGTTGAAACGACCGTCGGCTGCGACCACGGCTGTGCCCAGCAGGCTGCCATCGGCTGCGCTGACGCGCACGGTGGCGCCGGCCTCACCGGTGCCCACCAGGCTCGCGCCGTCGGCGGACACGGCCAGGTTACTGACGGCAGCTGGCGGCGTGGTGTCCGCTGCGGTATAGGGCGCAGCGGTCGAGACATTGCCGGCAGCGTCGGTGGCGGTCACCTGCAAGGCCTGACCGTTGGTCTGGGGGGCATTGAGGGTGATCTGGAAGGTACCGTTGGCAGCGGCGACTGCCGTGCCGAGCACGTTGCCGGCGCTGTCGCGCACGGTCACCGTGCTGCCTGCTTCGGCGCTGCCGGTCATCTGCAGGCCCGAAGGGGCGAGCAGCAGGTCGATCGGCGCGTCGGGTGCCGTAAAGTCCGGCGCGGTCACGGCAACCGCCACCGATGTGTTGTTGCCCGCATCGGTCTGGGTGACGCTCAGGCGCTGCGCGTTGAGCTGGGCGCTGTCCAGGGTCAGGGTGAAGCTGCCATTGGCCGCGACCAGTCCTGTACCGAGGATGGTGCCGTCGACCCCGCGTACGCTGACGGTGGCGCCTGCTTCGCCCAGGCCGGTCAGGGTCAGGCCGTTGTTGTTCAGCACCACGTTGGTCAGGGCGGCCGGGGGTGTGAGGTCTGGCGTGGTGAGGTTGACGGCGACCGAGGTGTTGCCGGCGGCATCGACCTGGGTGACGCCGATGGCTTGGCCATTGGCCTGGGGCGTATCGAACACCACGGTAAAGCGGCCGTCCACACCCACAGTCGCCGTTCCCAGCACGGCGCCGGAGGCGTTACGCACCTGCACGGTAGCGCCGGGTTCACCGCTGCCGGACAGCTGCCGGCCATCGCCGCTCAACTGCGCGTCGCTCACGGCTGCCGGCGGTGTGCGATCTGGCGTGGCCAGGCTGGCCGGTGCCGACACGTTGCCGGCTGCATCGCTGAGGGTGACCTGCAGCGCGCTACCGGTTGTCTGGGCGCTGGGCAGGGTGATCTGGAACTGGCCACTCTGATTGACGGTACCGGTGGCCAGTACCGCGCCGCTGGCATCGCGAATCGTCACCAGCGCCCCGGCCTCACCCTGGCCGCTGACGACCGTGGCCGCGTTGTTCAGGCTCAGGTTGTCGGCAGCCAGAGGCGCCTGCAGATCGGGGGCTTGCAAGGTCGCAGCCAATGACACGTTACCGGCCGCGTCCACCTGGGTGACGATCAGGTTCTGGGCGTTGGCCACTGCCGGAACGAAGTTGACCGTGAACAGGCCATTGCTGCCCACGGTCGCGCTGCCCAGGAAGTTGCCCAGGCTATCGCTGACGCGCACGGTGGCGCCCACTTCGCCCTGGCCGGTCAAGGTGCTGCCGGTCCGGTCGATGGCCACGTTTGCTGGTGCATCCGGTGGCGTGGTGTCTTCGGCGACCACGGTGGCTGGCACCGAGGGTTGACCGCCTGCCGTCGCTCGCGCAGTGACCTGCAATTTCTGCGCATTGAGCTGGGCATTGAGGAAGAACACGCGGAAGATGCCATCGGTGCCAACCGTCGCCGTGCCCAATGTGGTACCGGCGGATGTCACGGTAATCAAGGTACCGACGGTGCCCTGGCCGGTCAGCAGGAAGCCGTCGTCGCTGATCGCAAGGTTGCTTGGGGCCGCGACTTCGTTGCCGGTCGGGCCTTGCAGCTGTACTTCGGTGGAGGCGTTGCCGGCCGGGTCGATCACGACCACGTCGACCGTTTCGCCCGTGCTCAGGGGCGGGTCGACCGGGATCACGAAGGTGCCGTCCGGGCCTGCCGTTTCACTGCCGCGCTCGGAGCCATCAGGATTGCGGATGACCACCGTGCTGCCAGGTTCGGCCGTGCCGCCGACCGTGGTGCCATCGGGGCTCACGCTGACATCGGTAGCTGGCAGCGGATCGGTGTTGTCCGGTGCCGTCACGCTGATCGGCGCCGACGCATTGCCAGTCGGGTCGGTGACCACGACGGTGACCGTCTCTCCATTGTTCTGCGGGGTGGGCAGCGTCACGCTGAAGCCGCCGTCGGCGTCTACCGGGACAGTGACTTGGCCCCCGGCACTGTCGCGTACCGTGACGGTCTGGGCGCCAGGTGCGTTGCCGGTGACAGTGGTGCCGTCTTCGCTGACCACAACGCCAGTGGGTTGCGCAGGTGGGGTGATGTCCGGCGCGGTGACCTGACCGGGCAACGAAACGTTGCCGGCACCGTCGATCAGCACGACGTCCAGCACTTGGCCATCGAGCTGCGCAGGTGACACGGGGACGATGAAATTGCCGCCCTCAGGCACCACGACGCTGCCCAGCACGGTGCCGTCAGCGGCACGTACTTCTGCCGTGGCGCCAGGTTCGCCAACGCCCTGGATGGCAGTGCCGCCCGGGGTGATGACCAGCCCCGTGGCGGTTGACGGTGGAGTGCTGTCGTCAGCCGTGAGCGTGGTTGGAGGTGACAGGTTGCCCTGTGCGTCGATGAGGATTACCGACAGCACTTCACCATTGGTTTGTGCGGGGGTGAGAGGGACTTCGAAGTTGCCATCGACCCCTACTTCGACGCTGCCCAGCACATTGCCGGCGACATCGCGGACCTCGACAGTGGTCCCGGCCTCACCTTGGCCGCTCAGTACATTCCCTGTGCCATTGAGCGTGAGGCCAACAGCCGCCACAGGCGGCTCGAGGTCAGGCGCCGTCAAGGTGCCAGGAACGGAGGCGTTGCCGGCGGGGTCGGTTTGGGTGATCGACAGCGCCTGGCCACCGAGCTGCGCCGGTACCAGGGTAACGCTGAAGTTGCCGTCGGCCTGGACCTCGGCAGTGCCCAGCACGATGCCAGCGACGCCGGTCACCGTGACTTGTGCGCCGGGCTCGCCCGTGCCCGTGACGACGGTGCCATCAGCGGACACCAGCAGGGTGCCGGGTATGGCAGGCGGCTCATTGTCTGGTGCAGTCAGGTCGACGGCCTGGGACAGGTTGCCGGCGGCATCGCGCTGTTCGATGCTCAGCACCTGGCCATTGGTCTGCGCGGGGTCGAGCGTGACCGAGAATGCGCCGTTGTCGCCTACTTGGGCAAAGCCCAGCACGGCGCCGTTCGGGCCGCGCACGGTCACCGTGGCGCCGGCTTCGCCAGTGCCGCTCACCACGCTGCCTGCGCCGTTGATGACGGCGTCGGCGACCAGTTGGGGTGGCGTGGTATCCGGCGCAGTGAAGGGTACCGGGCCTGCGCTGTTGCCCAGGTTGTCGGTGGCTTCCACGCTCAAGTTTTCGCCGTTGCGCTGGGCAGCGGACAGGGTGACGTCGAAGCGTCCGTCGGCGCCCACGGTTGCGCTGCCCAGCACAGCGCCGCCTGCGTCGCGTACGGTGATGATCGAGCCGACCTGACCTACACCGGTCAGATGGATACCCGCGGTGTCGATAGCCAACGCGGAAGGCTGCAACGGGCCGTCCAGATCGGGCGCCGTGACGGTGGCGCTCGAGGTATTGCCTGCGCCATCGCGCACAGTGACTTCTAGGGTCTGACCATCGGTCTGCGGCGGCGTCAGTTGCACGCTGATGACGCCGTTGGCACCGATCTGAGCCGTGCCAAGCACGTTGCCATCGGCATCGGTGACCTGCACCGTGGCCCCTGCCTCGCCACGTCCGGTCAATACGCTGCCGTTGGTGCTCAACTGCAGATCGGTAGGTTCATTGGGGGCGGTGATGTCGGGGGCGACGATTTGCACGGGCAACGAAAGGGTGCCATCGCCATCGATGGCGACCACATCCAGGGTTTCGCCGTTGGCCTGGGCCGGTGTGAGGCCTACGGTGAAGCTGCCGTCAGGGTTGGCCTGAACGGTGCCGATGACATTGCCCTGAGCATCGCGCACTTCCACCTGACTGTTGCCAGGGGCTGTGCCACTGACCGAGGTACCGTCGCCAGCCACCACGATGTCGGTCGGGCTAGCCGGTACGGGGGCTTGCAAGACGGTGACGTCTATCGCCGTGGAGGCATTGCCGGCTGCATCGGTCTGCACCAGCGTGATGGCCTGGCCGGCCACCAACGGCGCATCGAGGTTGACGACGAAGGTGCCATTGGCCGCGACAGTGCCCGTGCCGATGACCAGGCCCTCGTCATTGCGCACCTGCACGGTGGCGCCCGGCTCGCCCCTGCCTGCAACGGCAAGGCTTCCCGCACCTGCCTGCACGTTGCTGACCGGTACCGGCGGCGTGATGTCGGGGGCGACATAGCCTAGCGGCACCGAGCTGTTGCCTGCGGCGTCGGTGACGGTCACGGACAGGGCCTGACCGTTGGCCTGCGGCGGGTCGAGTGTGAGGGTAAAGGTGCCGCCGGGCTGGGCGATGGCGCTGCCGATCAGGCTACCGGCGGCATCGCGCACTTCAACGCGCGCGCCGGCCTCGGCCGTACCGCTCAATGTCACGCCGTTTTCCAGCGCCAGGTTGGCCGGTTGCAACGGCGCCACCTGGTCAGGCGCGGCCAGCGAGCTTGGCACGGAGACGTTGCCCGCTGCATCGGTGAGGGTGACCTGGAGCGCCGAGCCGTCGATCACCGGCGTCTGCAACTGCACCACGAAGCTGCCGTCGGCTTGTACCGTGCCGCTTGCCAGCAGTTGGCCCTGGTCGTTGCGCACTTGGACAGTGGTGCCGGCTTCGCCGCGCCCGGAAACGGTGGCGCCATTGGCGCTGATCACCAGGTCGGTGGCAGGTTGCGGCGGCGTGGTGTCGCCGCCGTTGTCGATCACAGGCGCAGTGACCGAGCCCGGCAATGAGGCATTGCCGGCGGCGTCGGTAGCATTGACCTGCAGCTGCTCGCCGGCCACTTGTGGCGGGTTCAGGGTGATGCTGAAGACACCGGTCGCACCCACTACGGCCGAACCCAGCACAGTGACCCCATCAGCGGCCAGCACGCGCACGGTACTGCCTGCTTCGGCGCGCCCCGTGACGATGCTGCCGTCGCCATTGACTTGCAGCTCGCCGGGGATGGCCGGTGGCGTGATGTCCGGCGCCGTCACCTGCACAGGCAGGGAGGCATTTGCGGCGCCATCGATGGCCACCACGTCGAGCAATTCGCCGTTCGCCTGAGCCGGGTTGAGCACGACGGTGAATGTGCCACCGGCGCCTACCACCACACTGCCGACTACGTTGCCATCGGCATCGCGTACCTGCACCTGGCTGCCTGCCGGGGCCGTGCCGCTGATGCTGGTGCCGTCCTCGGCCACCACCAGATCGCTCGGGCTGGCCGAGGCCGGAACCAGAGGAACGTCGAACAGCAGCGGTTCGGACGGATTGCCGCTTGGGTCGGTCTGCACGAGGTTCAGGCGTGCGCCGGGCTGGGCAGGTGGGTTGAGTTCGAGCAGGAAGGTCCCGTTGCCACTCACAGTGCCGCTGCCGATTACGCTACCGTTCGCATCGCGCACTTCCACGCGCGCGCCCGCTTCGCCTCGACCGGCCACGGTCAGGCCGGCGTTACCCACCACCACGTTGCTTACCGAAGCCGGCGGCGTGATGTCTGGCGCTTCGAACTGCAGCGGTGTCGAGGTGTTGCCGGCGGCATCTACCAGGCGTACATCGAGTGCTTCGCCGTTGGCCTGCGCGGGTGCCAGGGTAATACTGAAGTTGCCGTTTGCATCGACCAGGCCGGTGCCGATCACCGCCCCGCCAGCAGTGCGTACCTGCACCGTTGCGCCAGGCTCGCCGCGACCGGTCAGCGTGACGCCGCCTTCAAGGGCAAGCGCGGTTGGTTGGGCAGGCGCCAGCAGGTCGGGGCTGACCACGGTGGCTGGGGTGGAGGCGTTGCCGGCGGCATCGGTTAGCACGACTTGCAGGGTGCTGCCGTCCTTGACCGCAGGGTCCAGGGTGACCTGGAAGGTACCGTCGGCATTGACGGTGCCGCTGGCCAACAGGTTGCCTTGGCGATCGCGTACCTGCACGGTGGCGCCAGCCTCGCCGCGCCCATTCAGTTGCGCGCCGGCAAGGTTGATGGCCAGGCCCGTGGCAGGTGCAGGCGGCGTGTTGTCCACGGCGTCGATGTCGGGCGCTGTGACATTGCCCCCAGCAGAGCTGTTGCCCGCCGCGTCGGTGGCCGTGACCTGCAAGACCTCGCCGTCGACCTGCGGCGGGTTCAGTGTGATGCTGAAGCTGCCGGTGGCGCCGACCACTGCACTGCCCAACACCGTGGTGCCATCGGCTGCCAGCACGCGCACAGTGCTGCCTGGCTCGCCACGTCCGCTGAGCACCGTGCCGTTGGCATTGACGGCCAGTTCGCTTGGCGTTGCAGGCGCAGTGATGTCCGGGGCGATGATCTGGGTGGGCAGGGAAGAAAGCCCTGCACCGTCGATCGCGACCACATCGAGCAGTTCGCCGTTGGCCTGCGCGGGTGCCAATTCGACCGAGAAGCTGCCGTCAGGGCCTGCGACTGCGCTGCCCAGCAACGCACCGTCCGCGCCGCGCACTTCTACCCGAGTACCTGCCGGGGCGGTGCCGGTCAGGGCGGTACCGTCTTCTGACAGCGCCAGTTCAGCGGGGCTGGCGGGCGGATTGGTCGCTGGCACCGCGAATGTCACGGCGATCGAAGCATTGCCGCTGGGGTCCACCTGGATCAGGCTCAGTTGCTCACCGGGCTGCGCGGCAGGGTCGAGATTGACCAGGAAAGTGCCGTTGGCGGTAACCACGCCGCGACCCAGCAGGTTGCCATCGATGTCACGTACTTCAACCGTGGCACCGGCTTCGCCACGGCCACTGAGTGCGGTACCCCCTGGGCCGACCAGAAGGTTGGTCACGCCTTCGGGTGGCGTGATGTCCGGGGCGTTGAACTGCAGCGGCTCAGACGTGTTACCCGCTGCGTCGACCAGGCGTACGTCCAATGCCTGGCCGTTGGCCTGGGCAGGGGAGAGGGTGACTGTGAACAGGCCGTCGTCACCGACGATTGCCGAGCCGATCAGGGTACCGGCTGCGGTACGGACCTGTACGGTCGCACCTGCTTCACCGCGGCCAGTCAGGGTCACGCCGCCAGCCAAGGCCAGTTCGGTTGGCTGTACCGGGGCGATCAAGTCAGGGGAGGTAACGGTCGCGGCCTCGGACACGTTGCCAGCGGCATCGGTGAGCGTGACCTGCAGGTCGCTACCGTCTTTGACGGCGGGGTCCAGGTTGACAGTAAAGGTGCCATCGGCGGCTACGGTACCGGTTGCAATCAGGTCACCGGCCGCATTGCGCACTTGGACCGTGGCGCCGGCTTCACCGCGACCACTCAACTGTGTACCCGCCACACCCACTACCAGGTTGGAAGCCGCTTCAGGCGGCGTCGTATCGCCGCCGCCGTCAATGTCCGGCGCAGTGACCGAACTGGCCTGGGATGCATTGCCCGATGCATCGGTGGCAGTGGCTTGCAGCACTTCGCCGTCCACCTGGGCAGGGTTCAGGGTGATGCTGAACACGCCGGTGGCGCCGACCACCGCCGAGCCCAGCTCGGTGCCGTCAGCGGCCAGAATGCGCACGGTGCTGCCCGGCTCGGCGCGGCCCGTGACCACGGTGCCGTCGGCACTCACCGCCAGCTCTGCGGGAGCGGCGGGGGCCGTAATATCGGGGGCGGTGACCTGGGCGGGCAGTGACGACACATCGTCGGCGATGGCCACCACATCCAGCAGTTCGCCATTGGCCTGGGCCGGGTTCAGGTCGATGCTGAAGCTGCCGTCGGCATTGGCGATGGCGCTGCCGACCAACGCACCGCTGGCATCGCGCACTTCGACGCGTGAGCCTGCCGGGGCAGTACCGGTGAGCACGGTGCCGTCGGCGTTTACCGCCAGGTTGGCTGGGCTTTCCAGGGCTGGGGTCAGGGGCACTTCGTAGTCGACTGCAGGCGAGGCGTTGCCGCTAGGGTCTGTCTGCACCAGGCTCAGTTGCTCGCCGGGTTGCACGGCGGGGTCGAGGTTGACCAGGAAGGTGCCGTTGGCAGTGACCACGGCGCTGCCCAGCAGGGTCCCATTCGCATCGCGCACCTCCACCGTTGCACCTGGCTCGCCTCGGCCACCGATGACGGTACCGCCAGGGCCGACCAGCACATTGGTGACCGCTTCTGGCGGGGTGATGTCAGGGGCGTCGAACTGCAAGGGCGCCGAGGCATTGCCTGCCGCATCGACAAGGCGTACGTCCAGTGCCTGGCCGTTGGCCTGGGCAGGGGAGAGGGTGATGCTGAAGGCGCCGTCTGCGCCCACGGTGCCTGTGCCGATCAAGGTGCCGGCGGTATCGCGCACTTGTACGGTAGCGCCTGGCTCACCGCGGCCGGTGAAGGTGACGCCATCGGCCAGGGCCAGGTCGGTGGGTTGCGCAGGCCCTACGAGGTCTGGCGACGCCACGCTGGCGGCCGGCGAAGTGTTGCCTGCCGCGTCGGTGAGGGTGACTTGTAGGCTGCTGCCGTCTTTGACGGCGGGGTCCAGGCTGACGGTAAAGGTCCCATCGGCACCGACGGTGCCCGTGGCGAGCAGGTTGCCTGCCGCGTCGCGCACTTGCACGGTGGTACCGGCTTCGCCGCGACCGCTCAACTGTGTGCCGGCCAGGCCGACCACCAGGTCCACGGGCGCGTCTGGCGGTGTGACGTCACCACCGCCATCGATGTCCGGTGCTGTGACTGCGCTGGCTTGGGATACGTTGCCCGCCGCATCGGTGGCAGTGGCTTGCAGCACTTCGCCGTCCACCTGGGCAGGGTTCAAGGTAATGCTGAACACGCCAGTGGCGCCGACCACCGCCGAGCCCAGCTCGGTGCCGTCAGCGGCCAGAATGCGCACGGTGCTGCCCGGCTCGGCGCGGCCTGTGACCACGCTGCCGTCGGCGCTCACCGCCAGCTCTGCAGGGGCGGCGGGGGCCGTGATATCGGGGGCGGTGACCTGGGCGGGCAGTGACGATACATCGTCGGCGATGGCCACCACATCCAGCAGTTCGCCATTGGCTTGAGCCGGGTTCAGGTCGATGCTGAAGCTGCCGTCGGCATTGGCGATGGCGCTGCCGATCAACGCACCGCTGGCATCGCGTACTTCGACGCGTGAGCCTGCCGGGGCAGTACCGGTAAGCACAGTGCCGTCGGCGTTTACCGCCAGGTTGGCTGGGCTTTCCAGGGCTGGGGTCAGGGGCACTTCGTAGTCGACTGCGGGCGAGGCGTTGCCGCTAGGGTCTGTCTGCACCAGGCTCAGTTGCTCGCCGGGTTGCACGGCGGGGTCGAGGTTGACCAGGAAGGTGCCGTTGGCAGTGACCACGGCGCTGCCCAGCAGGGTACCGTTCGCATCGCGCACCTCCACCGTTGCACCTGGCTCGCCTCGGCCACCGATGACGGTGCCGCCAGGGCCGACCAGTACATTGGTGACCGCTTCTGGCGGAGTGATGTCAGGGGCGTCGAACTGCAAGGGCGCCGAGGCATTGCCTGCCGCATCGACCAGGCGTACGTCCAGTGCCTGGCCGTTGGCCTGGGCAGGGGAGAGGGTGATGTTGAAGGCGCCGTCTGCGCCCACGGTGCCTGTGCCGATCACGGTGCCGGCGGCATCGCGCACTTGCACGGTAGCACCCGGCTCACCGCGGCCGGTGAAGGTGACGCCATCGGCCAAGGCCAGGTCGGTGGGTTGCGCAGGCCCTACGAGGTCTGGCGACGCCACGCTGGCGGCCGGCGAAGTGTTGCCTGCCGCGTCGGTGAGGGTGACTTGTAGGCTGCTGCCGTCCTTGACGGCGGGGTCCAGGCTGACGGTGAAGGTCCCATCGGCACCGACGGTGCCAGTGGCGAGCAGGTTGCCTGCCGCGTCGCGCACTTGCACGGTGGTGCCGGCTTCGCCGCGGCCGCTCAACTGTGTGCCGGCCAGGCCGACCACCAGGTCCACGGGCGCGTCTGGCGGTGTGGTGTCACCGCCATCGACCAAGGGCGCGGTGATGTTGGCTGCCGGCGACGTGTTGCCTGCTGCGTCGGTGGCGCTCACCGCCAAGGCCTGGCCAGTGGTCTGCGGGGGTTGCAGCGTGATGCTGAACAGGCCGTCGGCGCCCGCGATGGCGGTGCCCAGCAACGCACCGCCAGGGCCGCGTACCGAAACGGTAGATCCAGGTTCGGCCCGCCCGGTCAGGGTGGCCCCTTGGGCATCGACGGCCAGGTTGGTCGGTGCGAGTGGCGCCGTGAGGTCTGGCGCAACGACGGCACCCGGTGCAGAGACGTTGCCAGCGGCGTCGGTCAGGGTGACTTGCAGGTTCTGGCTATCAAGCTGCGCCGGTGTGAGCACCACCTCGAAGGCTCCATTGGCCCCCACCACGCCGCTGCCGATCACATTGCCGGCAGGGTCGCGAACGTTGACCGTGGTGCCGGGTTCGCCGCGGCCCGACAGGCGCGTGCCATCAGCGGAGACAACGAGCGCCACGGGCGCATCAGGAGCGGTGGTGTCGGTGCCATCGACCACTGGAGCCACAATACCAGCTGCGGCGGACGTGTTGCCCGCTGCATCCTCGGCCGTGACCTGCAACGCCTGGCCCGCTGTCTGTGCCGGTTGCAGGGTAACGCTGAACAAGCCGTCCGCCCCAGCCGTGGCCGAGCCCAGCAGCACGCCATCAGCCCCTCTGACCGACACCGTGGAACCGGGCTCGGCGCGGCCTGTGAGCGTTGTACCCTGGGCGTCGATGGCAAGTTCGGTCGGCGCCAGCGGAGCGGTCGCATCCGGCGCGGTCACGGTGCCCGGTGCAGACACATTGCCGGCTGCATCGGTCAAGGTCACCTGCAGGTTTTCGTTGTTGATCTGGGGGGCGTTGAGCGCTATATCGAAGCTGCCATCGGCCCCGACCGTACCGGTACCGAGCAGGTTGCCAGCGGCATCGCGAATGTTCACGATCGCACCCGCTTCACCGCGCCCCGACAGGCGCAGGCCATCCGGGGAAACCAGCAGGTCGATGGGGGTTGCCGGTGCCGTGGTGTCAGGTACTGCACCGCCACCACCGCCGCCGCCGCCACTACCGCCGCCCACCGCCGCCGCGCCGCCGCCCACGCCGAGCAATCCCAAGCCTGCGATGGCCCACGTCGGCATCGCGTCGCCCGCCGTACCGATGCCTGCAACCAGTTCGTCCAGAGAAGCCACTTCGTTGAAGGTGAAACCGGTGAAAGCCTGGGCATCGTATTCGGCTTGCCAGAGGGTGCCGTCTTCGCCGACGAACACCATGTCGCTGCCGACGCCTGCCTGGTTCACCGCGAAGAAATTACCGATGGTGACCTTTTCGCCGGACTTGAGCGTGACGATCAAATCCTGCCCGCGTTGCGTGACGGTGGCGACCTGGTCGGGCGCGACGGGCATTTGCACGACGCCTGGGCCATTGAGAGTGATATTGCCCCAGGCATTCTGGGTGGCGACGGCGGACTGCTTATCGGCGACGACGATGTTTTCCATGAAGTGCTCCCTGCTGGTCGACTGATCCCCCCCGGCCTGAATGCGGCCGGCATTGCTGCACCAGGTCCTCTGGAACGCGATGCGGCAGCCTCGACCGGTCAGTCGAGGCGTGGGCGTTTAGGAGATATAGCAGCCTTGTTCAGACCAACCAGAGGCTTTCTGGGTTAATCCTTTTGTGAGGCATCCCTAGCGAATGCCCAGCCGCCGGGCTAGGCGGCTGAGGTTCGCGCGGTCGAGTTCGAGCACTCTTGCGGTGGCGGCCCAGTTGCCCTGATGTTGATCCAGGCAGGCCTGGATCAGCTGGCGTTGGTAGGTGTCCAGCGCTTGGCGCAGGCCTCCAGCACCCAGTTCCGGCACCGCCGTTTCACGGGCAGGGGCGAGCTGTGAAGGCAGTGAGGCAAGTGGCTGAAGATCCAGGTCGGCAGCGGTCAAGGACAAGATCTTGGGACGCACCGTTTGTCGGCCCAACGCCTTAAGCGCCGAGCGGCCGATCAGATGCTCCAGTTCACGCACATTGCCCGGCCAGTCGTAGGACAGAAGTGCAGCCTGGGTGTCCGCGTCCAGACGTAGGCTGCTCAAGCCCAGGCGTGAGCGATTCTGTTCGAGGAAGTAGCCCGCCAGAAGCAGCACGTCGCGTGCTCGTTCCCGCAGAGGGGGGACATGCAGGGGATATACGCTCAGGCGGTGGTAGAAATCGGCACGCAATCGCCCGCTGCGCACCTCGGCGGCCAGATCGCGGTTGGTGGCGGCGATCAGGCGCACGTCGACGTGATGTTCGCGGTCCGAGCCCAGCCGCTGCAACTGCCCGCTTTGCAACACGCGCAGCAGCTTGGCTTGTACGGCTAGCGGCAACTCGCCCACCTCGTCGAGAAACAGCGTGCCCCCATTGGCCAGTTCGAACTTGCCTCGGCGCTCTGCATGGGCGCCGGTGAAGGCTCCGCGCACGTGGCCGAACAGCTCGCTTTCTACCAGCGTGTCGGGCAGCGCTGCGCAGTTCAGGCTGATCAACGGCTTGTGGGCGCGGCTGCTCGCCTGGTGCAGGGCTTGGGCTACCAACTCCTTGCCCACCCCGGTCTCGCCGGTGATCAGCACGGTGAGGTCGCTGCTGCCCACCAATCGGATTTCCTCCAGCATGCGCTTGTGGGCCGGGCTCTGGCCGATCAGCTCGCGGTCCTGACCACTGGCCTGGCGATACACCTCTGCTCGCTGATGCTCGTTTTCTGCGCGCAGGGCCAGGCGTTCGATCCGCTCGGCCACGGTCACGGTGGCAGCGGCCAGGCTGGCAAAGGCTTGCAAGGCGTCGAGCTCCAGGCTCTGGAACTGGCCGGGCGTCAGGGCATCGAGGGTGACCAGCCCCCACGGGCGCTCATCGACCATCAAGGGGCAACCCATGCAGTCGTGAACCTCAAGGTCCACGTCCGGTGTATTGACCAGGCCATCGTAGGGGTCCGGCAGCTCGGAGTCGCTGGCAAAGCGGGTAGGGGAGGGGCTGCTCAACAGAATCTGAAAACGTGGGTGCTCACTGACCTTGAAGCGACGGCCAACGGTATCTGGGCTCAGGCCGTCCACGGCCAAGGGTACTAGCCATTGGCCATCGAGCCGGAGCAAGGCGGCAGCGTCACAGGGCAGCAGACTGCGCATGGCTTGCAGCAAACGGCGATAGCGCTCTTGATCGGGCAGGTCGCGGGACAGGTCGCTGACCAGTGGCAGCAAGGCGGTAAGCAATGGCTTGGCAGTCATAGGGACTCCTGTGTGTCTAATTGACTATAAGCCATCGTGTGTCATTTCGACATGCTACGGCTTGAAGGCCCCGAATTTGCAGGGCCCTGGACTTGGCACGAATGATGAAATGATCCAGGCATCATTCGAAGCCCATGGCTCAGGAGTTGCTGCAATGCTCAATGCCGAACAACGTGCGATCATCAAGGCCACCGTTCCATTGCTGGAAACCGGCGGCGAGACACTGACCACTCATTTCTACCAAATGATGCTCAACGAGTACCCCGAGGTACGTCCACTGTTCAACCAGGCGCACCAGGCCAGCGGTGACCAGCCGCGTGCCTTGGCCAATGGCGTGCTGATGTATGCCCGTCACATCGATCAGCTCGAACAGTTGGGCGGTCTGGTGGGCCAGATCATCAACAAGCATGTGGCGTTGCAGATCCTGCCCGAGCATTACCCGATCGTTGGCCGCTGCTTGTTGCGGGCCATCGAGGAAGTATTGGGCAAGGACATTGCCACGACCGAGGTGATCGACGCCTGGGGCGCAGCCTACGGCCAGTTGGCAGACATTCTCATCAATGCTGAAGAAAGCCTTTACAAGCAAAAAGAAGAGGCCGACGGCGGATGGCGAGGGACCCGCGAGTTCCGACTGGCACGGCGAGTGGTGGAAAGCCGCGAAATCGTCTCTTTCTACTTCGCCCCAGTGGACGGTAAGCCGGTGCTCAAGGCCGAACCTGGGCAGTACATCGGCCTGAGGCTGATGATCGATGGTGTAGAGCATCGTCGCAACTATTCGCTTTCCGCGTTGTGCGACGGTGGTGAATATCGGATCAGCGTCAAACGCGAATCGGGTGGCACGGTCTCCAACTACCTGCATGACCAACTGATGGTAGGTGACACCCTCCAATTGTTCCCACCAGCCGGTGATTTCATACTGGCCGCCAGTGACAAGCCGTTGGTGCTGATCAGCGGGGGCGTGGGCATAACGCCTACCCTGGCCATGCTAGAGGCGGCCTTGCCGACTGGCCGGCCGGTGCACTTTATTCACTGCGCGCGCAACGGGCAGGTGCATGCGTTTCGCGAGTGGCTCGACACCCAGGCAGCGCAGCACCCGCAACTCAAGCGTTTCTACTGCTACGCCGAAGCAGATGATGCAGCTCACGCCAATGCCGTGGGCTTGCTGGACCAGCATCTGCTGGGCGAGTGGCTCCCTCGTGAACGCGACGTGGACGCCTACTTCCTCGGGCCGAAGCCCTTCATGGCTGCGGTCAAACGCCAGCTTCTGGCCCTGGGCGTACCCGAGCAGCAGACCCGCTACGAGTTCTACGGGCCGGCCGCGTCGCTGGTGTAAGGGCCTTAGTGCCTAGTGACTATATATAAAGAAGCGTAACGGCCACGCCGAAGGTCGGCCGTAAGGGGCTGCATAGCAGCCCCTTGCTGTATTGACGAAACCCGCCAGGGCGATGCTTGCCTGATGCGTTAATCCTGCATTAACCCAGCTGCCATTCACTCCTGCTGAACGACAAGCAGGCGGCAACTGCGGCCTGTCCGGCAGCTTCAATTTTTGCTGCCCCCTCGTTGAACCGTTCTGCCAACGCCCGGTCTGAGCCACACCCCATTGTCGCCAGGAGTATCTATCCATGAAAGGCGGGGCGCCCAGGCCACCGGCGTCTGTGTAGAATTGCGCCAAGCTGGCGGACTACGCTGCGACTATCCATCCAAGGAACCGGCAATGAATGATCAAACATCGCGCCTGAATCGGGAACGGCGCTTTCTGGTACTGTTGGGCCTGATCTGCGTTTCGCTGATCGGTGGCGCCCTCTACATGCAGGTGGTGCTGGGCGAGGCGCCATGCCCGTTGTGCATTCTTCAGCGCTATGCGCTCCTGTTCATCGCCGTCTTCGCATTCCTGGCTGCAGCCATGCCCGGGCGACGCAGCCTGACCTTCTTCGAGGCACTGGTGGTGGTCAGCGCCATTGGCGGAATCATTGCAGCCGGCAACCATGTGTATATACTCGCCAACCCCATGGTCAGTTGTGGCATCGATACCCTGCAGCCCATCGTCGATGACTTGCCCTTGGCCAAGGTCTGGCCGCTGGCGTTTCAGGTGGATGGTTTCTGCAGCACGCCTTACCCACCGGTGCTGGGCCTTTCACTGGCGCAATGGGCATTGATCGCCTTCGTCCTGACGGCGTTGCTGGTGCCACTTGGTATCTACCGCAACCGTCGCCGTCCTTAGACAAAAGTCCCTGAATACGACAAGGTTTTTTGCGGGCGCCATCGAGGTACGAAAACCCCTGGGAAGTTGATCCAGATCAAGCTGTAGCCCTTGCTGGATGCGGGTTCCAGGGCTATAGCCAGGGGTGCGACAAAGTGTCGCGAAGTTGAATTTATCGGCGTTATTGTTACAGATCCTGTAAAGGACTGTTGCTCAATAAGTCATAGTCAAGGGTTGGCGACCTATCTACAATCGCCCCCAATTTCCGTTCGGCACTGCTTGCAAGTCGCAGGATTGAAGGAAGCCCCAGCGCTCCTTTTTGCTGACTTCGTCAAGTTTCGCCCAACGGCGATACCGGGCGGACCCCCCTCCGCGTTTTCCGCACCAAATGGAATTGGTCTGCTATACAGGCCTTTGCCTACGAAACCAAAAGCACCGCTAACTCGCTTGAAGCCAAGGTCCTGCAGTCGGGCCCAGGCAGGAGCGGGTACGGGCGCGCAATGCCTCACTTGGTTGGACGAAGTGTTGGCTATCAAACACCAATTGCATTGAAGCAAGCTGATCTAGAGGTCGTGAGATGAGTAAAAAGCGTTACCCCAGACTGTTTGGCATATTGCCCTTTTTAGGCATGCTTTTACTCAGTGGGTGCAACTGGACCCTGCTCGACCCGAAGGGACAGGTCGGCATTGAGCAAAAGAACCTGATCCTGATCGCAATCGGCCTGATGCTGCTGGTCGTCGTGCCAGTCATCATCATGACCGTGGTGTTCGCCTGGAAGTATCGCGCTTCCAACAAGGCAGCCACCTACACCCCGGACTGGTCGCACTCGACCAAGATCGAGGCTGCGGTGTGGATCATCCCGATCCTGATCATCATCGTGCTGGGTTACGTGACCTACAAGTCCACCCACAAGCTCGACCCGTACCGTCCTCTGGATTCCGACGTGAAGCCCGTGCAGATCGACGTCGTCGCGCTAGACTGGAAGTGGCTGTTCATCTACCCGGAACAAGGTATCGCCACGGTCAACAAGATCGTCTTCCCGGCCAATACCCCGGTCAATTTCCGCGTCACCTCCGACGCCGTGATGAACTCGTTCTTCATCCCGGGCCTGGGTGGCCAGATCTACGCCATGGCGGGCATGACCACCAAGCTGCACCTGATCGCCAACGAAAACGGCGTGTTTGACGGTATCAGCGCCAACTACAGCGGTGCTGGCTTCACCGGCATGAAATTCAAGGCTACTGCCACGTCCCAGGAAGACTTCGAGAAGTGGGTCGCCGAAGTCAAGCAGTCGCCGAAGAAGCTGGGCAAGGCCGAATACGAAGCCTTGGCCAAACCAAGCGAAAACAACCCAGTCACGCTGTATAGCGAGGCCTCGCCTGACCAGTTCCAGCTGATCGTCGACAAGTACGAAGGCATGAACCGCGGTCGTTCGAGCCACGAAGAAGCTGGCAGCAAAGACCTGGCCACCACCAAGGGTGTGGAATCGAGTATGCAACCAGCTGCCGGTGCAGAGGAGTAAGAGATGTTCGGTAAATTAAGCCTGGAGGCGATACCCTATCACGAGCCGATAGTCATGGTGACACTCGCCATTATCGCGCTCGGTGGTATCGCTGTCGTTGGTGCGGTCACCTACTTCCGCAAGTGGTCCTACTTGTGGACCGAGTGGTTGACGACCGTCGACCACAAGAAAATCGGGGTGATGTACATCATCGTCGCGATGGTCATGCTGCTGCGCGGCTTCGCCGACGCCATCATGATGCGGACCCAGCTGGCTGTTGCCACCGGTGGTTCCGAAGGCTACCTGCCGCCTGAACACTATGACCAGATCTTCACCGCCCACGGTGTGATCATGATCATCTTCATGGCGATGCCATTCTTCACCGGTCTGATGAACCTTGCGGTTCCTCTGCAGATCGGTGCACGTGACGTGGCCTTCCCTTTCCTGAACTCCCTGAGCTTCTACCTGCTGCTGGCAGGCGTGCTGCTGGTGAACATCTCGCTGGGCGTTGGTGAATTCGCCAAGACCGGTTGGGTTGCCTATCCGCCGCTCGCGGGCATTCAGTACAGTCCGGGCGTGGGTGTCGACTACTACATCTGGGCGCTACAGCTCTCAGGATTGGGTACGACACTGACAGGCGTGAACTTCCTCGTCACCGTGATGAAGATGCGCGCACCTGGCATGAAGCTGATGGACATGCCTATCTTCACCTGGACCTGCACCTGGGCAAACGTCCTGATCGTGGCTTCGTTCCCGATCCTGACCGCTGCACTGGCACTGCTGACCGTTGACCGTTATCTGGACTTCCATATCTTCACCAACGAGCTTGGTGGGAACCCGATGATGTACGTCAACCTGTTCTGGGCGTGGGGTCACCCTGAGGTTTACATCCTGATCCTGCCGGCCTTCGGCGTGTTCTCGGAAGTCACCTCCACCTTCTCCGGCAAGCGCCTGTTCGGCCACCACGCGATGATCTACGCATCGGGTGCGATCGCTGTACTGGGCTTTGCGGTTTGGCTGCACCACTTCTTCACCATGGGTGCCGGCGCCAGCGTCAACACCTTCTTCGGCCTGGCGACGATGCTGATCTCCATCCCGACGGGTGTGAAGCTGTTCAACTGGCTGTTCACCATCTACCAGGGCCGTCTGCGCTTCACCGCGCCGATCCTCTGGACCCTGGGCTTCATGATCACCTTCTCCATCGGTGGCATGACCGGCGTTCTGCTGGCTGTACCGGGTGCTGACTTCGTGCTGCACAACAGCCTGTTCGTGATCGCCCACTTCCACAACGTGATCATCGGTGGTGCGGTATTCGGCTATATCGCTGGCTTCGCCTACTGGTTCCCGAAAGCCTTCGGTTTCACCCTGAACGAGAAGTGGGGCAAGGCTGCCTTCTGGTTCTGGATCTCGGGCTTCTACGTGGCGTTCATGCCGCTGTACGCACTGGGCTTCATGGGTATGACCCGTCGTCTGAACCACTCGGACAACCCACTGTGGGAACCCTACCTGTACGTGGCCGTGGTTGGTGCCGTGCTGATCCTGTTCGGTATCGCCTGCCAGCTGATCCAGCTGTTCGTATCGGTTCGCGATCGTCACCAGAACCTGGACGTGACCGGCGACCCATGGGGCGGCCGTACCCTGGAATGGTCGACTTCCTCGCCACCTCCGTTCTACAACTTCGCCCACATGCCTGAGAAGGTTGGCCTGGATGCCTGGCACGAAGCCAAGGAAGCCGGTGTTGCCTACAAGGTGCCGGGCAAGTACGAAGCGATCCACATGCCGAGCAATACCTCTACCGGTTTGTTCATGGGTCTGTTCCTGACCATCTTCGGCTTCGCTTTCATCTGGCACATCTGGTGGCTGGTCGGCGCAAGCCTGGTTGCAACCATCGCTGTCTTCGTTCGCCACGCTGCGCGTGACGACCAGGGCTACATGGTTCCGGCCGAAGAAGTGGCGCGCATCGAAGGCGAGCGCATGAAAGCGTTGGCCAATGCAGGTGCTCTGCCTGCCGGCGCACGTGTCGAATCGTTTGAGCGGGTGTAATCAATGTCCAGTCAAGTAATGCACGGTGCTCATGGTCACGACCATGGGCACGACGATCACCACCACGACTCGGGCCAGATGACCGTACTGGGCTTCTGGCTGTACCTGATGACCGACTGCATCCTGTTTGCGTCGCTCTTCGCCACCTACGCGGTGCTGTCCGGCAGTTTTGCCGGCGGCCCGTCGGGTCATGACATCTTCCAGCTCGATTTCGTAGCTGTTGAAACGCTGTTCCTGCTGCTGTCCTCGATCACCTTCGGCTTCGCCATGCTGAAGATGTTCGCCGGTAACAAGGCAGGCGTCCTGGGCTGGTTGGCTGTGACCTTCCTGTTCGGTGCAGGCTTCATCGCGATGGAAATCTACGAGTTCCATCACCTGATCGGCGAAGGCTTCGGCCCGAACCGCAGTGGCTTCCTGTCGGGCTTCTTCGCCCTGGTAGGCACCCACGGTCTGCACGTGACGGCTGGTCTGATCTGGATGGCAATCATGATGTACCAGATCAACAAGCACGGCATCACGCCGACCGCCAAGACCCGCATGAGCTGCCTGAGCCTGTTCTGGCACTTCCTGGACGTGGTCTGGATCTGCGTATTCACCGTCGTCTACCTGCTGGGGGTTCTGTAATGGCTAACGCACACGACACTCATCACGAAGGCAGCCACGGCAGCGTCAAGTCGTACATGATCGGTTTCGTCCTGTCGATCATCCTGACCGCGATCCCGTTCGGCCTGGTGATGTTCCCAAGCCTGCCGAAGAACCTGACCGTTCTGGTCGTTGTGGCCATGGCCGTGATCCAGGTGGTGGTACACCTGGTGTACTTCCTGCACATGGACCGCTCGAAAGGGCAACGCAACAACGTATCGACGTTCCTGTTCACCGTTATGGTGATCGCGCTGCTGGTTGGCCTGTCGCTGTGGATCATGTTCAGCATCCACGCCGAAATGCTGGCCAAGTGAGGTAAGACTGCATGTCCGTTAAGCACTTTATCCAAATCACCAAACCGGGGATCATTTTCGGTAACGTGCTTTCCGTGGCAGGCGGTTTCTTCCTTGCCGCGAAGGGCCATGTGGACTTCGCCCTGCTGCTGGCAGTGGTTGTTGGTACCTCCCTGGTGGTGGCGTCCGGTTGTGCATTCAACAACTGCATCGACCGCGACATCGACCAGAAAATGGAGCGCACCAAGAACCGCGTGATGGTACAGGGTGGCATGTCACTGCCCCTCGCGCTGATCTATGCCACCCTGCTTGGGGTGGCGGGTTTCAGCTTGCTCTACGTCCAGGCCAACCCCTTGTCCGCGTACTGCGCACTGATCGGCTTCGTGGTCTATGTGGGCTTCTACAGCCTGTGGCTCAAGCGTAAATCCGTGCACGGCACCTTGGTCGGCAGCCTGTCCGGTGCCATGCCGCCTGTCATTGGTTATTGCGCTGTCAGCAATAGCTTCGACCTGGCGGCGGTGACCCTGCTAGTGATGTTCAGCCTGTGGCAGATGCCGCACAGCTTTGCCATCGCCATCTTCCGCTTCAAGGACTACAGTGCCGCAAACATTCCGGTATTGCCGGTGGCGCGCGGCATCCTGGCTGCGAAAAAGCAGATCGTGCTGTATGTGCTGGCATTCGTGCTTGCGACCTTGATGCTCACCCTCGGCGGTTACGCCGGCCTCGGCTACATGGCCGTGGCAGCTGCCATGGGCCTTTACTGGCTGTACATGGCATGGGGTGGCTACAAGGCCGAAGATGACAGCAAGTGGGCACGCAAAGTGTTTGGCTTTTCCATCCTTACCGTCATGGCCTTGAGCCTGATGATGGGTGTGGACAGCCAGACGGCTGCTGACGTGCTGATGACCTACGCACGCTGAAACCACGCCTGCTTCACGAAAACCCCGGCCTGTGTGCCGGGGTTTTTTTATGCCTGTGCGGGGCCTGTCGCGTGTCAGCCAGCACGCATGCTCTGTACTGATAGCCTTTTTGCAACAGGCTTGACCGCGATGTTGTAAAGGCTGCTGCGTATGCTCACATAACAAAAAATAACCCTGAATAGATATAAAAAAACAGCAAATAGACCTTTACAGGTGACTACTTTCGGCACTATCTTCTGAGTCAGGCCGCCTCATGCGGCCAGCGTCGCTCGGACGGTTCCGGGCGCTTACGTCCTCAGAGGAAACCATGGCCAATCCAGGTTTGCCGCGCCGCTTTGCGCGCATCGATCGTCTCCCGCCCTACGTCTTCAACATCACTGCCGAGCTCAAGATGGCTGCCCGCCGCCGTGGCGAGGACATCATCGACCTGAGCATGGGTAACCCCGATGGCGCCACGCCGCCGCATATCGTCGAGAAGCTGGTGCAAGTCGCTCAGCGCGAGGATACCCATGGCTATTCCACATCCCGCGGCATTCCGCGCCTGCGTCGCGCTATCTCGAACTGGTACAAGGAGCGCTACGAGGTCGACATCGACCCTGAAGAAGAGGCTATCGTCACCATTGGCTCGAAAGAGGGCCTGGCACACCTGATGCTGGCCACCCTGGATCAAGGCGATACGGTACTGGTGCCCAACCCCAGCTACCCGATTCATATCTACGGCGCTGTGATCGCCGGGGCCCAGGTGCGTTCTGTTCCGCTTGTGCCGGGCGTGGACTTCTTCAACGAGCTTGAGCGGGCCATTCGCGAGTCCATCCCCAAGCCCAAGATGATGATTCTCGGCTTCCCGTCCAACCCAACCGCCCAGTGCGTGGAGCTGGACTTCTTCGAGCGCGTGGTGGCATTGGCCAAGCAATATGGCGTGCTGGTGGTGCACGACCTGGCGTATGCCGACATCGTCTACGACGGCTGGAAAGCGCCGTCTATCATGCAGGTTCCTGGCGCCAAGGACATTGCGGTGGAGTTCTTCACCTTGTCCAAGAGCTACAACATGGCCGGCTGGCGGATCGGCTTCATGGTCGGTAACCCCGAACTGGTCAACGCCCTGGCGCGCATCAAGAGTTACCACGATTACGGTACATTCACGCCTTTGCAGGTGGCTGCCATTGCAGCGCTGGAAGGGGATCAGCAGTGCGTACGGGATATTGCCGAGCAGTACCGTCAGCGTCGCAATTTGCTGGTCAAGGGCTTGCACGAGCTGGGCTGGATGGTCGAGAACCCCAAGGCGTCCATGTACGTCTGGGCCAAGATCCCGCCTGAGTACGCACACCTGGGTTCGCTCGAGTTTTCCAAAAAGCTCCTCGCCGAGGCCAAGGTGTGTGTTTCGCCAGGTATCGGCTTTGGCGACTATGGTGACGACCATGTGCGGTTTGCCTTGATCGAAAACCAGGATCGGATTCGTCAGGCCATTCGCGGTATCCGCCAGATGTTCCGGACTGACGGGCTGGCGCGCAAGTAACCTTTGACGGCCTGCCGTTGGAATTCCCGGCGGCAGGTGCGCAGCGCACGATGGCAGGACGGACTTCCGTATGTTCCCTATCGTGCTAACTGACTACCTTCGGCACTCATTTCTCGCACGATGACAGTGACATGAGTGTTTTTACCGCCTATTTCTGTGGGACAGGTTCCCATCGCTTCGACGACACCAACACCAATTTCTGGAATGGCGAACTGGTTTCGACCCTGGCCAGCCATGACCAGGGCCGCGAGTTTGCCCACTGGGTCGCTGTCGACGGTCCGGGCAGCGGCAATCTTCAGGACGACAGCCTGTTCGTCGATCCCGGCGGTTATTACAACTGGACAGGGCAATTGTTTGGCCGCGGCTGGGAAGAAAACGTCAGCCATGTGCTTCAGATCATCAAAGGGCAAAGCCGCTGGCAGCGCACCAAACTGAGCGAGGCCGAATATAGGCGGCTCAAAGATGCCGGCGTCCCTGTGCCGGAAGTGGCTTCGACCGCTTCGTGGTTCTGGAGAACCTATGACTACGGTGACCGCCAACCCACGCCGCAGGCGCTACAGGAACGCATCATTCACCTGTTTCGTAAGCCGCTTGTGCCTACACAGGTCAACCTGGTCGGCTGGAGCCGCGGCGGCATCAGCTGCCACATGCTGGCCAATGCCATGGCCAAGGACCCTGAGCTGTGCGATGTCCCGGTCAATATTTTTACCATTGACCCGGTTCCAGGCATTGGCAATGTACAGCCAGAGCGCGTGATGCTGTCGGCCAATGTACGTGAGTACGTAGGGTTCTACTCCCGTGACGAACGTTCCAAAGGGTTCGCCTGTGTGGTGCCAGACGTGCAACCCGGTACCCGGATAAGCGTGTTTCCCATGCCGGGTCGGCACGCGACGCTGGTGGGGAACGCGTCGGTTGACGGTGCTGGCAGCGGCCAAGTGCTGGTCGAGCCGGGCTTGGTGGTCAGGCACTACGCCGAAGTGTGCCTCAGGCGCTGGGGTGTCGAATTGGCCAAGTGCCTGGACTTGAGTGACGGACAAGTGATGGCCTATCACAAGGCAATGGCGGACCGTGAAGACCAGTACCAAGCAATGCGTCGCGAGTCCTACACCGTCGTGACCGAAGGGAGCCGTGACGACAGGCTATTACATCAAGGCACACGGCAAACGACCTTCAGCCATGTACGCGGCGATCCCTATTACCCAGCTGCAGGTCTTGGTCTGACGCAGTGCGATGGCGATACCTATAAAGCGTTGCGCTAACTTGATCCGAGGGGGAAGAGAGCGTCTGGTGACAGTCAATCGCCTGCAGTTATTTTTTTCTGTCCCTCTATTCAATCACCCCCGCTTGGCCCGAGAATGGCTGCTCGGGCCAGCCCCGATCTCAACCACCTTCCTTCCGTGCAATCATGTCCGAATATAACCCTTGCCTTGACTGCGGCGCTTGCTGCGGGTATTTCCGTGTGTCCTTCTTCTGGGGTGAATGCCAGTCCTCCGGCGGTGTGGTGCCTGACGATCTGGTGGTACAGGTGAGTCCGTCTCGGGTGGCCATGATTGGCACCGACGCCAAGCCCTGCCGTTGCACCAGCCTTCAGGGCGAGGTGGGGCAAGGCGTTGCCTGCACCATCTACGCCAACCGTTCCAGCACCTGCCGCGAGTTCGAGGCGTCGTGGGAGGGGGGCGTACACAATCCACGCTGTGATACCGCCCGGGCCGCCTACGGTCTACCGCCATTGACTCCGCCTGGGGCCAATGAGCCGCATTGGCCCGATGATGGGGCTGAGGTCGCCTAAGTCGGCATGTAGGGGTTCGCTTATGAGCATCCTTCACCTGAGTCCATGACATGGAAGTCGGGCATAGTCGCAATCTTTGACAAGGCAGAGACGCGCATCTGAGCGTCCTGACTGGCGACTGTGCACCGCCGTGGAGTTTTGCAATGCCTGAACGCCGCGCTTGACGCTAAACTGTCATCTTACCCAGCAATGGACAGGTGAGCCGGCGTGACCCCACCCCGAAGTTTCCCGAGTGATCTGTGTCTCGATAGCCCGCGCCTTTACCTGCGCCCCATGCGCCACGCCGATGCGGCAAAGTGGTTGGCGATCATGGCCGACCCGGAAGTCATGCGGTACTGGCACCACGCGCCCTGGCAGAGTCTGGCTGAAGCCCAGAGCGCACTGGCAGCTGATCGTGAGGCGTATGCCAATGGTGAGCAACTCAAGCTTGGCATGTATCGCCGGGACAACGGCGAGCTGATTGGCATGGTTCAACTGTTCAACATCGACGACACCTCCCGGCGAGGTGAGATCGGCTATTGCCTGGCCAGCGCCGTGCAGGGAAGGGGGTATATGGATGAAGCATTGACGTGCTTTATCGACTACATCGCCAACACCCTGCACATGCGCCGCCTGGAAGGCGAGATCGACCCTCGCAACCAAGGCTCGGCGCGTACGTTGGAGCGCCAGGGGTTTGTGCTGGAGGGCACCCTGCGGGCACGCTGGTGCGTAGGCGGTGAGCTTTCCGACTCGGGCATCTACGGGCTGCTGCTCGAACCGCCGGTGGCTTGAAAGACTGCGAACACCCAGTTTGGAAGCGGGGGATGACATGGGTTATGGTCATCCCCTGTACCGTCCTTCCAGGTGTCCTTTGCCCGCTTTTTATCTCTGCATCACGCTCCTGCTTTACTTGGTCGCTTTGTGCTTCGATGGCGCCTCGATGAGCGATGGCCACCACATGCCCGCCCTGCAGATGTTGCTGTACGGGCCTTGGGGCGTACCCTTCGGCCTGAACCAGTGGTTCGCCAATCCGTTGCTCGCCCTGGCCATTCTGGCGCATCGGCGCTTTCGCCGCTTGGCCCTGCTGCTAGGGCTTTGTGCTCTGTATCTGGCGGCATCCAGTTTGGGTATCGACCGCCTGCCGGACAATCAGAGTTATGAGTTTCACGACCTGACAGGTTTGGCGGCAGGGTTCTATGTGTGGGTGGCAGCCATGCTGGTATTTTGCCTTGGTCAGGGCTGGTACTGTTTGAAAGCGCGCCAGGCCGCTGATATGCCTGGGTGGAATTGGGCGGACGTTACCCTGATTGCGGCATTGGCCGTGACGTTGTATGCCGCCACGCAGATGCCGTCGTTGCGCTTCGAGCCGAGCAGGGTATTGATGCCGCCGGAGCAGCCTCAGACGCTTTGACACTCAAGGAGAGTTTGCATGATCAAGCACTACCTGGCGGGGCTGGCATTGGCGTGCTGCACGCCGCTGGCCATGGCCGACGATCCGTCGCCCGCTTATGCCCGTTGCATGGACGATGCCTCCAGTACCCTGGCCATGGGTGAATGTCTCAAGGCCGAGACGCAGGTACAGGACCAGCGCCTGAACCGCGTCTACAAGCAGCTGATGGGTAAACTGTCGGCGGATCAGCAAAAGAGTCTGCGTGATGTGCAGCGCAAATGGCTGGTCTATCGGGATGGCAACTGCCAGTTTCATCGCAAGGCCAGCGGCGGCACAATGGCGCAGCTGGAGGGCGGGACCTGCCTGATGGACATGACCCGAGAGCGGGCGGCGGAACTTGAGCGGGTTATGGAACCGCAGCGGTGATGAGTTCTAAACTTGCCACGGTATATATCTTCTGTAGGATGGAGCGTGCAGCGGCTCCAAGCGTTGAGGCAGTGCGCTAATGACTGGGGCCGCTGCGCGGCCCATCGCGGCGCAAGGTCGCTCCTACATAGAACTGTGTAGTATTCAAAGGATTTGCAGGCGTCAACTCATCTATTGAATTTATATATTGCAGTTGCAGCTGCAGTTGCTTCTAAGCGCGCGGTAGTCCAAGCGCCGCAAATCGCGACTTCAGGAGGCCGAGCGCAGGGCTTGCGGAGGGAGGTGACAGGCATGGATGCCTGTCAAGCGCTGGGCCCCAGGATGGGGCCTGCAGCGCGGTCCTCCCGGGAGCAAGCCCGGAGCGAGGGAACCCCGGAGCGCAGCGCAGGGGCCGGATGATAGGAGCAGGCGGTTTTTGCTCACTTTTTGACAAGACAAAAAGTGAGCCGCCGTAAGGGCGGAAAGGTGACTGTGCGCCACCCGCGCCAATGAATACCAACTTGCTTTGCGCGCCCACGCTTTGAAGTTTGAAGTTTGAAGTTTGAAGTTTGAAGTTTGAAGTTTGAAGTTTAATTGCGTTGGTTTGGGTGTTGAAAGAGAGCATAGTCCATTGGCGATGGCGACGCTTAGTCACCTTTTCGCCCTTACGGCGAGTCACTTTTTGTCAAACGCGACAAAAAGTAACCAAAAAACGCTGCGCTCCATTCATACGGCCCCTACGCTGCGCTTCGGGGTTCCCTCACTCCGGTCTTGCTCCCGGGAGGACCGCGCTGTAGGCCCCATCCTGGGGCCCAGCGCTTGACAGGCATCCATGCCTGTCACCTCCCTCCGCAAGACCTGCGTTCGGCCTTCTGAAGTCGCGAAGATCAAGATCAAGATCAAGATCAAGATCAAGATCAAGATCAAGATCAAGATCAAGATCAAGAGATGAGTAGGGCCGAGAGCTGAGAGTTGCTAACCTAATCGGGCTGCTTGACTCAATCCTATCCCTCGCCGCGCGCGTTGCTCCAGATACTCCCGCACCTGCACAGCATCCCCAACAAACTCGATCCGCTCGGCCTTCGCCTCACGCTGATAGGCATACATCGGGTCGTAGTACTCGTTGAGCAACCCCTCGATCCAGCCTCGGTGCAGGTCCACGCAGCCACTACGCAATTGCTCTCCCAAGGCCTGCTCGAGCAGCGCCGTGAGCCGCTGATGGCGCTCACCGCCCAGGCGCTTGCGGATGTTGGCCATGCTCTGAAACATGCGCTGCGCGAACAATTGCTGCCCGGCTTGCTCGCCATGCAGGGCGATGAACTCGGCACTGAGGTCGATGACATAGTCGCGCAGGATGCGCTCGACCCGGCCATCGAAACTGTCCTCCAGCCACACCAGCGGGTAGTGCTGCATGCCCTGATACAAAGACAAAGGCACCGTGCAACTGCCAACGATGCGGCCTTCATCCTCCAGCACGAACTGGCCAATGCCTTGCGCGCGCTTTTTCAGCACATCGATGGCCAGCTGGTTCTCGAAGTCAATCTGAGCCGGTTGCCCGGTGGCGCGTTTGCCAAAGCTCGACCCGCGATGATTGGCATGGCCTTCAAGGTCCAGTACGTTGCCCAGCTGTTGCAGCACATCGGTCTTGCCAGTACCGGTCAAGCCGCCAACCAACACGAAATCGCACTCGCTTACGGCCTGCTCCGTGGTCTCGAGCAGGTAGTTGCGCATCGCCTTGTAGCCCCCGGTGATACGCGGGTAGCGAATACCGGCTTCATCGCGCAACCACCCTTGGACGATCTGCGAGCGCAGGCCACCACGAAAGCAATACAGATAGCCTTCCGGGTGAGCCTGGGTGAATGCCACCCACGCCTCCAGACGAGCCTGCTTGCTGGCGCCGCCCACCAGTTGATGACCCAGGGCGATGGCGGCAGCCTGCCCCTGCTGCTTGTAACAGGTGCCAACCTTCTGCCGTTCCACATCGTTCATCAGGGGCAGGTTGACCACGCCGGGAAAGGCGCCCTTGGCAAACTCGACGGGCGCACGCATGTCCATCATCGGTACATCATCGAGAAACAACTGGCGGAAATCGGTGCAGTCGGGCCGCATCAGACGACCTCGACTGCGTGGCGCTGTCGCTCCGCCAGGTAGCCGATAGGCGACAGCTGCAAGCCCAGCTCAGCGGCTGCCGCGAGAAATGCGTCCTCACCTTCCGGGGTTACGGCCACCAGCAGCCCACCGCTGGTCTGCGGATCGCACAGCAAGTGCTTCTGATCGTCACTGAGCGCGCCTAGCTTGTGCCCGTAGCTCTCGAAGTTGCGCAGCGTCCCCCCTGGAATGCAGCCGGCGGCGAGGTAGTGCTCGACACTCGGCAGGCGGGGCACCTTGGCGTAGTCCAGGTGTGCGGTCAGGCCGCTGCCTTCTGCAAGCTCAACCAGATGGCCGAGCAGGCCGAACCCGGTGACGTCCGTCATGGCCTTGACCCCGTCGAGCTTACCAAAGCGGCTGCCTGGTGTGTTCAGGGTACACATCCAGTCGCGCGCCACGCCTCGATCCTGCTCGCGCAGCACGGCTTTCTTCTCGGCGGTGGTGAGGATACCGATGCCCAGGGGCTTGGTCAGATACAAGCGGCAGCCCGCCGTGGCGGTGTCGTTGCGCTTGAGATGGCGCTTGTTGACCACGCCGGTCACCGCCAGGCCGAAAATCGGCTCGGGTGCATCGATGGAATGACCACCGGCAAGCGGGATACCGGCTTCGGCGCATACCGCCCGGCCACCGCGGATCACCTCACGGGCAACCTCTGGTGCCAGGACGTTGACGGGCCAGCCCAGGATGGCAATGGCCATCAGGGGATCACCGCCCATGGCGTAGATATCGCTGATGGCGTTGGTTGCCGCGATGCGGCCGAAATCGTAGGGGTCATCGACGATGGGCATGAAGAAGTCGGTGGTCGACACCACACCGCGCTCCTCGTCCAGGGCATACACGGCGGCATCGTCACGCGACGCATTGCCGACCCAGAGCTTCGGGTCCAGGGCCTGGGCACCGCTTTCGGCCAGGATGACGTCCAGCACCTTGGGGGATATCTTGCAGCCACAGCCGGCACCGTGGCTGTACTGGGTCAGGCGAATCGGCTCGCTCATGTGTACCTCGGCAGGTCAATTTATTGCGCGATTGTAGCAAAGCTGGTCATTGGGCCTGCGGCTCTTATAATCGTCGGGTCAATGACTCGCATCGAGCTGCAACCTGCACGTCGGCAAGGCAGCCCACCTGCACTGCCTGTTATTGCGCGCAGCCTCGAACTCACCCCATTCCCCGCTATTGAACCGGAGAAACCCATGCTCAAACGTCCCTTGGCGCTCGCCGCCAGCCTCGTGCTGTCCTGCTGTGCCCTGGCCGTCCAGGCCGCAGAGACACTGCGTGTCAGCGCCATTCCCGACGAAGCGCCCACCGAACTGCAACGCAAGTTCAAACCCTTGGGCGAATACTTGTCCAAGCAGTTGGGCATGCAAGTGAAGTTTGTGCCGGTGACTGACTACCCGGCCGTGGTCGAGTCGCTGGCCTCCGACCGGCTGGACATGGCGTGGCTGGGCGGGTTCACGTTCGTGCAGGTGCACCTGAAGGACCCGACTGCCACGCCGCTGGTGCAGCGCGAGCAGGACGCCCAATTCACCTCCAAGTTCATCACTGCCAACCCTGCAGTAAAAAGCCTGGCGGACCTCAAGGGCAAGTCCTTCGCCTTCGGGTCAATTTCTTCCACGTCCGGTAGCTTGATGCCACGCTATTTCATGCTCAAGCAGGACAACATCAAACCTGAAGGGTACTTCAGCCGCGTAGCCTATTCCGGTGCCCACGACGCCACCGTGGCCTGGGTACAGGCTGGCAAGGTCGATGCCGGTGTGCTCAACGCCAGCGTCTGGCAGAAACTGGTGGACGCCGGCAAGGTCGATACCGCCAAGGTGCGCGTGTTCGCCACGACCCCGACCTATTTCGACTACAACTGGACGGTGCGTGGCAACATGGACCCGGCCCTCAAGGAGAAGATCAAGCAGGCCTTCCTGAACCTTGACCCCGCCGATCCAGAACAGAAAGCCATTCTCGACCTGCAGGCAGCCAGCCGCTTCATCGAAACCAAGCCGGAAAACTACGCGGGCACCGAGCAAGCCGCCCGCGAGGCTGGCTTGCTCAAGTGACGTCTGCCGTGCCTTCTGAGGCAGTCATCGCGCTGCAAGGCGCAAGCTTGCGGCATGGCGCGGTGCGCGCCCTGGAGGGCGTGACCTTGCGCATCGCGCAGGCTGAGCGCGTCGCCATCATCGGCCCATCGGGGGCGGGCAAGTCCAGCTTGCTGCACCTGATGGCCACGGCGACCAGGCCGAGCAGCGGCCGTCTGGAGGTGCTCGGGCAGCAGCCATGGGCGTTGTCGGCAGGGGCCCGGCAACGCCTGCGGGCCCAGGTAGGTCTGGTTCACCAGGCGCCGCCACTGCCGCCGCGCCAGCGGGTGGTCACTGCCGTGCTGGCGGGCCGTCTAGGCCGGTGGGGGCTTGGTCGCAGCCTGCTCAACCTGCTGTATCCCTGCGATGTGCCTGGTGCGCGCCAGGCCTTGGCCGAACTGGGGCTAGCAGACAAGCTGTTCGTGCAGTGCGGTCAACTGTCCGGTGGCCAGCTTCAGCGGGTGGGTATTGCGCGGGTGCTGTATCAGCAGCCTCGTATCATGCTCGCCGACGAGCCTGTGTCGGCGATGGACCCGGTATTGGCCGATCACAGCCTGACGCTGCTTAACCGGCATGCCCAGGCCACTGGCGTGGCGCTGGTAGCCAGCCTGCATGCGGTCGAATTGGCTCTGGCCCACTTTCCCCGGGTGATCGGCATACGCGAAGGGCAGGTGCTGTTTGATTGCCCAGCCGAGGCTGTGACCGAAGAGCTGCTGCAGGCGCTGTATGCCAACGAGCAGCTGCTGGCCAAGCACGGCGTTAATGCAAGCCCCCACGTGCAGTTGCCCAGATGCTGAACGCCAGTCAACGTGATCCGGCAATGATGCCAAGGATACTGATCGGGTTGCTGGCCATTGCGGTCCTGTGGCCGGGCATTCAATTGAGCGAGCTGAACCCGGCCGTGCTGTTGCAGGCCGAAAACCGCGAGCAGATGGCGAGTTTCACGGGTGCATTCTGGCCACCTGCACATGAGCGCGACTTTCTCGAGCTATTGCTTGAGGCCACCCTGCAAACCTTGGCTGTGGCCACAGCCGGCATGGCGCTAGCCTGGCTGCTGGCCGTGCCGGCAGGGTTGCTGGCCAGCCGCGCCTTGTCCCTGAGCGCTGCCTCACGTAGCGGGCGCCCGGGAGCCTTGTCGCGCCTAGTGCGGCTGCCCGTACGGGGCGTGCTGATCTTCCTGCGCAGCGTGCCTGAGATCGTCTGGGCACTGTTGTTCGTGCGCGCCGTAGGCCTCGGGCCCACGGCCGGGGTGCTGGCAATCGCCATTACCTACAGCGGCATGCTGGGCAAGGTGTATGCGGAAATCTTCGAATCGGTGGACCAGCGGCCTGCCCACGCCTTGTTGCAGGCGGGCAGTGGGCGGCTGGCCGCCTTTTTCTACGGCATCCTTCCCAATGCCGTCAGCGAAGCGGTGTCCTACACGGTATACCGGTGGGAATGTGCAGTACGGGCATCGGTGGTGATGGGGTTCGTGGGGGCCGGCGGGCTGGGTCAGCAGATCGACCTGTCCATGCGCATGTTCGCTGGCGCCGAGGTAGCGAGCATGTTGTTGACGTTCCTGGCCCTGGTGATGCTTGCCGATGGGCTCAGCCGCCTATTGCGCGGGAGGCTTGCATGAATCGGCTGATCAACCTGGCCCTGTTGGCCGCGCTGCTGGCAGCCATCGTCGCTTCGTTCGCCTATTTGGGGTTGGATTTCGGGGCGTTGATCGGCAATGGTGGGCTGGCCCAGATGGGTGAGTATGCCGGACGGTTCCTGACCCCGGACCTGTCCAGCGAGCATCTGCGTGCGGTGGCGCATGGCGCGTTGGAAACCCTGGCCATGTCCGGTATCGGCACGTTGCTGGCCGTCGTCATGGGCCTGTTGCTGGCGCTGCCGGCGGCGGGCCGGTTTGGCTGGCCGTTGCAGGGGCTGGCCCGGTTGCTGCTCAATGCGCTGCGCGCCATTCCGGAGCTGGTGTGGGCCGCGCTGACGGTGCTGGCAGCTGGACTTGGGCCAAACGCTGGCACCCTGGCGTTGGCGCTGCACACCGCCGGCGTACTGGGGCGTCTGTTTGCCGAGGCGCTGGAAAATGCCTCGCCTGAGCCTGCCGCAGCCATTCGCCTGCAAGGCGCGGGGCAGGTCGCAGCATTCTGCTACGGTACCTTGCCTAACCTGTGGCCGCAGTTGCTGGCCTATAGCTTGTACCGTTGGGAAAACAATATACGCATGGCCAGTGTGCTGGGCTTTGTGGGGGCTGGAGGCTTGGGGCAGATGCTCTATACCACCTTGAGTCTGTTTCAGGAGGCCCAGGCCAGTACGGTGATCATCGGGATGCTGGTGCTGGTGTTCCTGGTCGATGCGCTCAGTGATGTACTGCGCCAGCGTTTCGTAAGGGCCTGATCAGGCCAGCGGCCCTGCGGCCGCTGCCTGTTCTCAAGCGCTCACGGCCTCGGCCGATTGCGCCCCGCGCTGCATCGATTCCAGGTTGCGCTCGATCGTCTCGCAGATGGTATCCATCTGTATCTGGTGTTCGCTGAAGCGGAATGGGCTCTGCAGGTCGGTACCGATGCGCTCGATTGCCAGCAGCATGAAGCCTACAACCGTGGAGGCCAGGGGCGTGAACCATTCCAGCGACTCCACCAGGCCGACCGGTACGATCAGGCAGAACAGCGTGATGAACAACCGGGGGAAATAGACATAAGGGTAGGGCAGTGGCGTATTGGCGATTCGCTCCATGCCCCCTTGTGCATTGGACAAGTCCACCAGCGTGGACTCAAGGCGAGCCAAGCGGATGCTGTCCAGCCGGCCCTCCTGATATTCCCTGGCCAGTAACGTGGCCGAACCACTCAAGATGTCATTGGCAAAATTGTTGGAGCCGTGGTGCCGCTCAAATTCTGCCTCAGGGATAAACGCCACCAGCTCCTGCGGGCATTTCTCCCCTTTCAGGTGCGCCGCCAGGCAGTTGATGTAGGCGATGTGCCGACGCAGCAGGGTCGCCTTGACCGGATTGAGCCCATCGTCGGGGTCATCGATCAGGGTCAGCGTCTGGCGGGCAAAGCTGCGGGAACTGTTGACCAGGGCACCCCACAAGGTACGTGCTTCCCACCAGCGGTTGTAGGCGCTGCTGTTGCGAAAGCTCACCAGCACGACCAGCGCCGAACCCATCAACGAAAGCGGGATCAAGGGCAGGGTGAACTTGCTGTTGAGAAACAGCATGAAATCAATGGTGACCAATACGTCCCAGATCAGCAGCCAGAACAGTGACCAACCGATGTAGCCGAAGGTTTTCACGACCAAGCGGTATTTGCGGATGATGACGTCTCTCAAATGGCGCACCTTAAGGGGTTCAGGACCTTGGATGGGACGTCGGCTCGCGCCGAAGGTTCTGCAGGAGGTTGTTGCAACGCATGTGGTGCTGACAGGTGCTGGCGTGACATCCGAATGGAGGGGTGCATTTCATCCAGACGCGTTTGCCGGCCTGATTTGGATGGTGGCACAATGCCTTGCCTCAGCATGCACATGCGTCGCAGTTGTACCGTGCACCTTCAGCCTTATCTTCTCGGTATCCCACCATGATCGAGCGCACCGGCACGGGCCTTTCCTTCGCCAAACGCATGTATGCCCCACGCGCCATCGGAACTGGCCTAGGCTTTTTTTGTGTGCTGATCGGCATCGCGCCATTGCAGCCAGGGGGGTGGGTGTGGGCGTTGCTACTGGCACACGGTTTTGTCTGGCCGCACCTGGCGTTTCAGATTGCTCGGGTATCGGCCCAGCCCTACAAGGCCGAGCAGCGCAACTTGGTGGTCGATGGATTCGCCGGGGGTTGCTGGGCGGGTGTCATGGGGCTCAATCCACTGCCCAGCGTGATCATCCTGTCGATGATCGCCATGGACAAGATCGCGGCAGGTGGCTGGCCCCTGTTCCTCAAAACGGTACTTGCCCAAGGCATCGGCATCGCCCTGGGCCTATGGCTGTTCGCGCCGCCGCTTTTTCCGGTCACCACGCAGGCGCAGATGCTGGCGTGCCTGCCGATCCTGCTGATCTACCCCATGGCCATCGGCATGATCTGCTATCAGGTGACCGTCCAATTGGGCCAGCATAAACGTGCACTGGCCCGCCTGAGCCAGACCGACAGCCTCACGGGCTTGAGCAATCACGGGGCTTGGCAGGAACTGCTACAGCGTGAGTTCGCTCGTTGCCGAGCCAGCGCCGGGAGCAGTTGCCTTGCCCTGATCGACGTCGACCACTTCAAGCAGGTCAATGACCGTCATGGCCATCAGGTGGGTGACAACATCCTGCGGGTGATCAGTGCCACGCTTTCCTTGCACCTGCGCAAGCAAGACCCTGCGGCGCGCTATGGAGGGGACGAATTCTGCGTGATGCTGCCCGATACGACGCCAGGGCAGGCCAGAGAAGTGCTAGAGCGGCTGCGCCTGGCCGTGGAGGCGTTCCGCGACCCAGCGCTGCCGCACCTCAACCTGAGCCTGAGCATCGGCATCGCCCCTTACCATGCAGGCATTACCGATGCCCAAGCCTGGCTGCATGCCGCCGATATGGCGTTGTATGCCGCCAAGCGCGCCGGGCGAAATTGCATCGTCCTGGCGCCCCAGGCCTCTGAGCCTGCCTGATCAGGGTTTTGCAGCAACGGCCACAAAGCCCTTGATCGATGTTGGGGCCTGGGGTTTGGACTTGCGCGCCAGCATGTACTGGTAGCGCCGCCATTCCTTGTCAATCTCGCTGAAGGACATGAACACGCTGACCCGGTCCTTGCCCACCAGGTCCGGTCGTCTGACGGCATCAATGCCGCTGGTGGGGATGATGGCGATGTTGATGCCTACCACGTTACCGTCATCGGCGAATACCGGGCCGCCAGACATCCCCTTGGTGATCGGCCCGTCGTGCACCGAATAGAACACGCTACCAGGGGTGCCATCGAGCCGGACCAGTGACGAGAGCGCATGGCCCTTACCCTGCATGGGCATCATCAAGCTGTTGTAGCCCACTGCTGTGACCGCTTCCCCGGGCACATATTGGCGCCAGTGCGGTATTTGGCTGGCTTTGTGCTTGAAGAACACCACATCGCCCAGGCCTTCATGGACCACGTTGCGCAGGAAAGGGGTGTGTTTGGCGGTGACTGCATAATCCGCGTTCCACTGGATGGCGCTTGCCATCAGCAGCATGGGCAGCGGCGCTCCGGACGTCACCACGAAAGCTTGACTGTAGACCGGGTCTGAAACGTAGGACGTTGGCACTCCATTGCACCCACTTAGCAGCATCATTGCCGCCATACAGGGCGCGGTTGTTTTCATTGATCACACGAGGGGGGGAGGGGTTGAGGGGAGCCGCACTATGGCTAAATGCCATCAGTTAGGCAACGCGTTCGGCTGTTATCCGACGAAGTGAGGGTAGGCGGGGGGGCTGGCCACTGGCCAATAGCATTGCTGCATGGTCAGGCACCAGCGAATCAATGGGCTGACGCCAGGCAAATGTGATGCACTGAGCGGTTTTCACGGCGCAAAAAAAAGCCGACCATCTAAGGTCGGCTTTTTCGGATTTGGTGCCCCGAGGGAGACTCGAACTCCCACTCCTTTCGAAAACGGATTTTGAATCCGCCGCGTCTACCAATTCCGCCATCAGGGCGTGGCGCGCAGTATAGAGAGGTGCCGTCGGTCGGTCAATCGTCTTTCATGGTCAATTTTCATTCCTTGGGCTAAACTTCCCGGCCCTGCCGAACCGAACATCATCATGCGCGTTGCCGATTTCTCCTTCGAACTTCCCGATTCCCTGATCGCCCGCCATCCGTTGGCCGAGCGCCATGGCAGCCGCCTGCTGGTGCTCGATGGGCCAAGCGGTGCCCTCGAGCACCGGCAATTCCCCGACCTGCTCGGCTACCTGCGCCCTGGCGACCTGATGGTGTTCAACAACACCCGGGTCATTCCGGCACGGCTGTTCGGCCAGAAGGCGTCCGGGGGCAAGCTTGAAATGCTGGTCGAGCGCGTGCTCGACAGCCATCGCGTGCTGGCTCACGTGCGGGCGAGCAAGGCGCCCAAGGTGGGCGCGGTCATTCTGGTGGACGGCGGTGGTGAAGCTGAAATGGTCGCGCGCCATGACACCTTGTTCGAGCTGCGTTTCACCGAAGAGGTGTTGCCGCTGCTCGACCGGGTTGGTCACATGCCGCTGCCGCCCTACATCGATCGCCCTGACGAAGGCGCCGACCGGGAGCGCTACCAGACGGTCTACGCCGAAAAGGCAGGTGCTGTCGCCGCCCCCACGGCGGGCCTGCATTTCGACGAAGCGCTGCTCGAGCAGATCGCCGCCAAGGGGGTAGAGCAGGCGTTCGTTACCCTCCACGTGGGGGCCGGCACATTCCAGCCAGTGCGGGTCGACAAGATCGAAGACCACCACATGCATAAGGAATGGCTCGAAGTGGGCCAGGCTGTGGTCGATGCCATCGAGGCCTGCCGCGCCCGTGGCGGGCGTGTGATCGCCGTGGGCACCACCAGTGTGCGGTCGCTCGAAAGCGCCGCCCGTGATGGCCAGCTCAAGCCCTTCAGCGGTGACACCGATATCTTCATCTACCCCGGTCGCCCGTTCCACGTGGTCGATGCGCTGGTCACCAACTTCCACCTGCCCGAGTCCACGCTGCTGATGCTGGTCTCGGCCTTCGCCGGTTACCCCGAGACCATGGCTGCCTACGCGGCGGCGGTCGAGCAGGGGTACCGCTTCTTCAGTTACGGTGATGCCATGTTCATCACCCGCAATCCGGCGCCTCGCGGCCCCGAGGAGCAAGCATGAGTCGCACCTGCCGAATGTCCTTCGAACTGCTGGCCACCGACGGCAAGGCCCGTCGTGGCCGCATCACCTTCCCCCGTGGCACGGTCGAAACCCCGGCGTTCATGCCGGTGGGCACCTACGGCACGGTCAAGGGCATGCTGCCCCGTGACATCGAGGCCATTGGCGCCGAGATGATCCTGGGCAACACCTTCCACCTGTGGCTGCGCCCAGGCACCGAGGTAATCAAGAAGCACAACGGCCTGCACGATTTCATGCAGTGGAAAGGCCCGATTCTTACCGATTCCGGTGGCTTCCAGGTCTTCAGCCTGGGCGCCATGCGCAAGATCAAGGAAGAAGGCGTGACCTTCGCCTCTCCCGTGGACGGCTCCAAGGTGTTCATGGGCCCGGAAGAATCCATGCAGGTGCAGCGTGACCTGGGCTCGGACGTGGTGATGATCTTCGACGAGTGCACCCCGTACCCTGCCGAGCACGACATCGCCCGTACCTCCATGGAGCTGTCGCTGCGCTGGGCCCAGCGCTCGAAGAACGCCCATGGCGACAACACCGCCGCGCTGTTCGGCATCGTTCAGGGCGGCATGTACCAGGACCTGCGCATGCGCTCGCTGGAGGGGCTCGAGAACATCGGCTTCGACGGACTGGCCATCGGCGGCCTGTCGGTGGGTGAGCCCAAGCACGAGATGATCAAGGTGCTGGACTACTTGCCAGGGCAAATGCCGGCTGACAAACCTCGTTACCTTATGGGGGTAGGCAAACCGGAGGATCTCGTTGAGGGTGTGCGCCGCGGCGTCGACATGTTCGACTGCGTGATGCCTACGCGCAATGCGCGCAACGGGCACCTGTTCGTCGACACGGGGGTGATCAAGATCCGCAACGCGTTCCATCGCCATGATGAATCGCCACTGGATCCGACCTGTGACTGCTACACCTGCAGCAACTTCTCCCGCGCCTATCTGCATCACCTGGACAAGTGCGGCGAAATGCTCAGCAGCATGTTGAATACCATCCATAACTTGCGCCATTACCAGCGCTTGATGGCCGGTTTACGCGAGGCTATTCAACAAGGTAAATTGGCCGCCTTCGTCGACGCCTTCTACGCCAAGCGCGGGCTTGTTGTACCGCCCTTGGACTGACTGTCTGCATCCATTATTAAAATATTTGCATTAGGAGTGCACCCATGAGCTTCTTGATCCCCGCCGCATACGCGGACGCTGCAGCCCCTGCCGCCGGCCCCGCCGGTACTGGTTTCGAGTGGATTTTCCTGGTTGGTTTCCTGGTCATCTTCTACCTGATGATCTGGCGTCCACAGGCCAAGCGCGCCAAAGAGCAGAAGAACCTGCTGGGCAACTTGCAAAAAGGTGACGAAGTTGTCACCAACGGCGGTATTGCCGGCAAGATCGTCAAAGTGGCCGATGATTTCGTGGTGCTGGAAGTGTCCGACACTGTCGAGCTGAAGTTCCAGAAGGGCGCCATTGCCGCGACCCTGCCAAAAGGTACGCTCAAGGCTATCTGAGTTACCGGTTTCATTTTTTCCAGTCGGGGCGCGCAACGCGCCCCGCGTCTTGAACGGGCGGCGTGATGCTGAACAAATACCCTCTGTGGAAATACGCACTGATCCTGCTGGTACTGGCGATCGGTTTCATTTATTCCGCTCCCAACCTCTACCCGGATGACCCGGCCGTGCAGATCAGCGGTGCCAGTTCGGCGCTGCAGGTCAACCAGGCCGATCTCGATCGCGTCAGCAAGGCGCTGGTCGATGCAAACATCCCAGTCAAAGGCGTAAGCCTGGGTGAGAAGGGCAGTGGCCTGATTCGTCTGACCAATCAGGAAGACCAGCTGCCCGCCAAGGATGTGGTGCGCAAGGCGCTGGGCGATGACTATGTCGTGGCGCTGAACTTGGCACAAACCACCCCGCAGTGGTTGCGCAACCTGGGTGCCAGCCCCATGAAGCTGGGCCTGGACCTGTCCGGTGGCGTGCACTTCCTGCTGGAAGTGGACATGGACAAGGCCATGAGCGCCCGCATGAAAGTCTATGAAGGCGAGGTCAAGACCTTGCTGCGCAAGGAGCGGGTCCGCTACCGCAGCCTGCCGCAGCAGGACGGCGGCATCATGCTCGGCTTTGCTGACAACGCTACACGCGAACAGGCACGCGCCCTGATCCGCAAGAATTTCAACGATTTCGACCTGACCACCACCGAGCGCAACGACCTCGCCGTGCTGCGTCTGGCGCTGTCTCAGGCGAAAGTGGCCGAGATTCGCGAATACTCGATCAAGCAGAACCTCACCACCGTGCGCAACCGTGTCAACGAGCTGGGCGTCGCCGAGCCGCTGGTGCAGCGCCAGGGCGCCAACCGCATCGTGGTCGAGCTGCCAGGTGTGCAGGACACCGCCGAAGCCAAGCGTATCCTGGGCAAGACGGCTAACCTGGAGTTCCGTTTCGGTGCCGAGCCGGGCGCGTCCAAAGCCACCACCGAAGTGTTCGAGTTCCGTGAGGGGGGGCGTTCGGCGCCCGTCGAGCGTGGCCTGATCATCACCGGTGACCAGGTGACCGACGCCCAGGCCAGCTTCGATGAGCATGGCCGCCCGCAGGTGAACATTCGCCTGGACGGGCATGGCGGCGAACTGATGAGCCGCGCGACGCGTAGCAACGTCGGTCGCAGCATGGCGGTGATCTTCATCGAGCAGAAGCCTGTCACCCGCTACGAGAAGCAGACCGTCAATGGCGTCGAAAAGGACGTTGCGGTCCAGAGCTTCCAGGAAGAGAAGAAGATCATCAGCCTGGCGACCATCCAGTCGCCGCTGGGTAGCCAGTTCCGTATCACGGGGCTGAACGGTCAGGGCGAATCGTCCGAGCTGGCCCTGCTGCTGCGTGCCGGCGGCCTGGCTGCACCGATGTACTTTGCCGAAGAGCGTACCATCGGCCCAAGCCTGGGTGCTGACAACATTACCAAGGGTGTCCACGCCTCGCTGTGGGGCATGCTGTTCGTCTCGCTGTTCATCATCGCGATCTACCGAGCCTTCGGTGTGCTGGCCACGATCGCCCTTGCCGGCAACATGGTGTTGCTGCTGGCGTTGATGTCCTTGTTGGGCGCTACGCTGACATTGCCAGGCATCGCGGGCATCGTGCTCACCATGGGCATGGCGGTGGATGCCAACGTGCTTATCTTCTCGCGGATCCGTGAAGAGTTGGCTGCGGGCATGTCGGTTCAGCGCGCCATTCATGAAGGTTTCAACCGCGCCTATTCGGCCATCGTCGATGCCAACCTGACTACCCTGCTCGTGGGCGGCATCCTGTTCGCCATGGGCACCGGGCCGGTAAAAGGCTTTGCGGTCACCATGTCCCTCGGGATTTTCACGTCGATGTTCACTGCTGTGATGGTCACCCGTGCCTTGGTCAACCTGACCTGTGGCGGGCGTGACATCAAGAAGCTGTGGGTTTGAGGGAGCTGCGATGAAAACCATCAATTTCATGGGCGTACGCAATGTCGCCTTCGGCGTCACCGTACTGCTCACCGTGCTGGCCCTGTTCAGCTGGTGGCAAAAGGGCCTGAACTTTGGCCTGGACTTCACCGGCGGCACGTTGATCGAGCTGACCTACGAGCGCCCGGCCGATCTCAAGGCGGTGCGGGCCGAGCTGGTCGAGTCGGGTTTCCACGAGGCGGTGGTGCAGAGCTTCGGTGCCACCACCGACCTGCTCGTGCGCATGCCGGGTGACGACCCGCAGCTGGGCAACAAGGTAGCCGCGGCCCTGCAGAAGGCAGGCGGTGACAACCCTGCCACCGTCAAGCGTGTCGAGTTCGTCGGCCCGCAGGTGGGTGAAGAGCTGCGTGACCAGGGCGGCATGGGCATGCTCCTGGCGCTGGGTGGCATCCTTATCTACCTGGCGTTCCGCTTCCAGTGGAAATTCGCTGTGGGGGCCATCATCTCGCTGATCCACGACGTGATCGTGACCCTGGGCATTCTGTCGTTCTTCCAGATCACCTTCGACCTGACGGTGCTGGCGGCGGTGCTGGCCATTATCGGCTACTCGCTCAACGACACCATTGTCGTGTTCGACCGGGTGCGCGAGAACTTCCGGGTCATGCGCAAGGCGTCTCTGATCGAAAACATCAACGTCTCCACCACCCAGACGTTGCTGCGTACCGTGGCGACTTCGGTGTCCACCTTGCTGGCCATTGCCGCCTTGCTGTTCTTCGGCGGTGACAACCTGTTTGGCTTCTCGCTGGCACTGTTCATCGGCGTCATGGCCGGTACCTACTCGTCGATCTATATCGCCAACGTGGTGCTGATCTGGCTCAACCTGAACAGCGAAGACCTGATTCCGCCGGCCAAGACCGAGGGTGTGGACGACCGTCCATGACCCACTGACGCTCCGCTTGGCGGACGACAGGGCGCGAGTGTTGAACTCGCGCCCTTTTTTTTGCTCCAAGGCAAGGAGAAAGCGGGCCAAGTCCCGTATGTATGATCAGGAGGTTCACGTGAATAAATCAATGCTGGTGGGTGCGGTGCTAGGTGCTGTCGGTGTCACTGCCGGAGGTGCTGTGGCGACCTACAGCTTGGTGAACAAAGGGCCTGAGTATGCTCAGGTCACCGACGTGCAGCCGATCAAGCAGCAGGTCAAGACCCCGCGCGAAGTGTGCAAGGACGTGACCGTTACTCGCCAGGCGCCGGTCAAGGATCAGCATCAGATCGCCGGCACCGTGGTCGGCGCGCTGGCCGGTGGCCTTTTGGGCAACCAGATCGGCGGCGGCACCGGCAAGAAAATCGCGACCGTGGCCGGTGCTGTGGGTGGTGGTTATGCGGGCAACAAGGTGCAGGAGGGCATGCAGCAGCGTGATACCTACACCACGACCCAGACCCGCTGCAACACGGTCAATGACGTCAGTGAAAAAGTGGTGGGCTACAACGTCAAGTACACCATCGGCGATCAGGTCGGCCAGGTGAAAATGAACCGTGAGCCAGGGTCTACCATTCCAGTGGACAAGAATGGCAAGCTGATTCTCAGCGACGCGGGTCAGTGATCTTGCTGCCGGCTTTGGCCCTGTGCCGGGGCCACTGATGCATGGCTGGCAGGCATAAAAAAAGCACCCCGAGGGGTGCTTTTGTTTTCCTGCGTCAAATGTTCAACGCTTCATGCTTTCTGGCAGGTGCGGTTGGATGGCAGTCAGTACTGCCTTGAAGCACTTGATGTTGCCGGCGACGATGTGGCCTTTGTCGAGGAAGTCATGGCCGCCATTGAAGTCGCTCACCAGGCCGCCCGCTTCTTGAATCAGGAGCACGCCTGCGGCCATGTCCCATTCGGAAAGGCCCGACTCCCAGAATGCATCGAAACGGCCTGCGGCAACATAGGCCAGGTCAAGGCTCGCTGAGCCAGCGCGGCGAATGCCGGCGGTCTGGCCGATCAGGCTACGGAACATGCCCAGGTAGTTGTCCAGGTCGGCCATCTGGTTGTCCCGGAACGGGAAGCCGGTGCCCAGCAGGGCACCGTCCAGGCTGGTACGCGAGCTGACGCGCACGCGGCGACCATTGAGCTGGGCGCCACGGCCACGGCTGGCGGTGAATTCTTCCTGGCGAACCGGGTCGACGATCACGGCGTGTTCGAGGCGGCCACGGTACTTGCAGGCGATGCTGACGGCGAAGTGCGGAATGCCGCGCAGGAAGTTGGTGGTCCCGTCCAGCGGGTCGATGACCCACAGGTAGTCCTTGCCTTCTTCGCCGGAGCCGGCGTGCAGGCCGGTTTCCTCGCCCAGGATGGAGTGGTTCGGGTAGGCCTTGCGCAGAGCATTGACGATGCTCTGCTCGGCGGCGCGATCGACTTCGGAAACGTAGTCCTTGGCCTCTTTCTCATCGACCTTGATGCTATCCAGGCGTTCGATGGAGCGGAAGATCAGTTCACTGGCGCTGCGAGCGGCGCGCAGGGCGATATTCAGCATAGGCTGCATGGGCGGGTCACCTGGAGATGTTAAAGAAGAAAGCCGAACATTCTATCAGAAAAACAGGGCGGCAGAAGTGCGCATTCGCGTGCGTGGCGTTACGCCTGTCGGTTCTGTAAGATTCCAGGCCCTGATTTCCGCCACTGTGAGCACGAGACCTTGCTGCAGAATATTCGTGTCGTGCTGGTCAATACCAGCCACCCCGGCAATATCGGCGGCGCTGCGCGCGCCATGAAGAACATGGGCTTGTCGCGTCTGGTGCTGGTGCAGCCCAGGCAGTTTCCTGCCGAAGAGGCCAGTGCTCGCGCTTCCGGCGCGGACGATGTGCTCAATGACGCCGTCGTTGTCGACAGCCTGGAGCAGGCGTTGGTCGGCTGCAACCTGGTGATGGGTACTAGCGCACGCGAGCGCAGCATCCCATGGCCGCTCATCGGCCCTCGGGAGTGCGGCGACAAGGCAGTGCAGCACGCCGCCGGGGGCGAGCAGATCGCCCTGGTGTTCGGGCGCGAGCATGCCGGGCTAACCAACGAAGAGCTGCAGCGATGTCACTTCCATGTGCATATTCCGTCCAACCCGGACTTCAGTTCGCTGAACCTGGCTGCAGCCGTTCAGGTGCTTGCCTATGAAGTGCGCATGGCCAGCCTTGCGACCGACCGCTCGCCGGCCCAGGTCGAGAAGCCCGATGCCGACGCCTTGGCGACGATGGATGAGATGGAGCTGTTCTACGACCACCTGGAGAAAACCCTGGTTGGCATTGGTTTCCTTGACCCCGAAAAGCCCAAGCACCTGATGCCGCGTCTTCGCCGGCTATATGGTCGGGTGGCAGTGGAGCGCACGGAAATGAGCATTTTGCGCGGCATTCTTACCGAGACCCAGAAAGTGGTCCGGGGTGAGCCGCATAAACGGAAGGACTGACAGATGCTGGAACGTCTGCGTGAAGATATTCAAAGTGTATTCCACCGTGACCCGGCGGCGCGCAACGCTTTCGAGGTGCTGACCTGCTACCCTGGCATGCATGCCATCTGGCTGCACCGGTTGGGCAATGCCCTGTGGCGGCGGGATTTCAAGTGGCTGGCACGCTTGGTGTCCAACTTCGGTCGCTGGCTGACCGGTATCGAGATTCACCCGGGCGCCACCATCGGTCGGCGGTTCTTCATCGACCACGGCATGGGCATCGTCATTGGCGAAACCGCCGAGATTGGTGACGACGTCACGCTCTACCAAGGCGTAACGCTGGGCGGTACCAGCTGGAATAAAGGCAAGCGCCACCCAACGCTCGAAGACGGCGTGGTGGTCGGGGCAGGGGCGAAGGTGCTGGGGCCATTCACCGTGGGTGCGGGGGCCAAGATCGGTTCCAACGCGGTCGTGACCAAGGCCGTGCCCGCCGGTGCGACGGCTGTCGGCATCCCCGGGCGCATCATCGTCAAGGACGAGCAGGGCGATGTCGAGGCGCGGCGCAAGGCCATGGCCGAGAAAATCGGTTTCGATGCCTATGGGGTCAGTGGCGATATGCCTGACCCGGTCGCCCGCGCCATTGGCCAGATGCTCGATCACCTGCAGGCCGTCGATGAGCGCCTGGAGGGTATGTGCGGGGCGCTCACGCGAATGGGCAGCGATTACTGTGCCAAGGAGCTTCCTGCGCTGCCAGAAGATGACTTCACCGAACAGGCGCAGTTGGCCAAGCGCGACATCCAGCCGCATTGATACCGCCGCGCCAGGCGCGGTGTCTGGCTCAGGGGCGTGTGTTATCGCCCCCGTGTCTGCTACAATCGCGGCCGCCTCCCCTCATGCAAACCCGACTAAGGCACTAGGTCTAATAGTTGACTTAAATGCTCGGGAATAGCATACTTGCACACATCCCGTAACTCCCGTGGTACCCAATAGCCATGCGACTGACTACCAAAGGCCGATACGCCGTGACTGCCATGCTCGACCTGGCGTTGCACGCGCAGCATGGGCCGGTGTCTTTGGCCGACATCTCCGAGCGCCAGGGCATATCCCTTTCCTATCTGGAACAGCTGTTCGCCAAGCTGCGCCGCAGTAGCCTGGTTTCCAGTGTTCGCGGCCCCGGTGGCGGCTATCAGCTGTCGCGCGGCATGGAAACCATCCAGGTCGCCCAGGTCATCGACGCGGTCAACGAGTCGGTCGATGCCACCCGCTGCCAAGGGCTCGGGGACTGCCATGCCGGTGATACCTGCCTGACCCACCACCTGTGGTGCGACCTCAGTCAGCAGATCCACGAGTTCCTCAGTGGCATCAGTCTGGCCGACCTCGTCATGCGCCGCGAGGTGCAGGAAGTCGCCCAGCGCCAGGACCTGCGTCGCGTCGCCGGTCTGTCTGCCCCGCTGGACAAGATTGAGACGTCCGCCGTCGATTGATCCTTCGGGACGACGAGCGACGCCACCGCCTGATAGGAGAGAAAAATGAAGTTGCCGATCTACCTCGATTACTCCGCGACCACCCCGGTCGATCCACGCGTAGCCCAGAAGATGGCCGAGTGCCTGACGGCCGACGGTAACTTCGGTAACCCGGCTTCGCGTTCCCATGTGTTTGGCTGGAAGGCCGAGGAAGCGGTGGAGAACGGTCGCCGCCAGGTCGCCGAGCTGATCAATGCCGACCCGCGCGAAATCGTCTGGACCAGCGGTGCCACCGAGTCCGACAACCTGGCCCTGAAGGGTGTTGCGCACTTCTATCAGACCAAGGGCAAGCACATCATCACCTCCAAGATCGAGCACAAGGCGGTACTTGATACCGCTCGCCAGCTCGAGCGTGAGGGGTTCGAGGTCACCTACCTGGAACCGGGCGAAGATGGCATCGTCACCCCGGCCATGGTCGAGGCGGTCTTGCGTGACGACACTATCCTGGTCTCGCTGATGCACGTGAACAACGAAGTCGGCTCGATCAACGACATCGCCGCCATCGGTGAACTGACCCGTTCGCGCGGCGTGCTGTTCCATGTCGATGCCGCTCAGTCTGCCGGCAAGGTCGAAATCGACCTGCAGAAGCTCAAGGTCGACCTGATGTCGTTCTCCGCGCACAAGGTCTACGGCCCCAAGGGGATCGGCGCGCTCTATGTCAGCCGCAAGCCGCGGGTACGCCTTGAGGCAGCCATGCACGGCGGTGGTCATGAGCGCGGCATGCGTTCGGGCACGCTGCCGACTCACCAGATTGTCGGCATGGGCGAGGCATTCGCCATTGCCAAGCAGGACATGGCGGCTGAAAACGCACGCATCAAGGCCTTGAGCGACCGCTTCTTCAAGCAGGTCTCCAGCCTCGAAGAGCTGTACGTCAACGGCAGCCTGACTGCTCGCGTGCCGCACAACCTGAACCTGAGCTTCAACTATGTCGAGGGCGAATCGCTGCTGATGTCGCTCAAGGACATCGCCGTCTCGTCCGGCTCGGCATGCACCTCCGCCTCGCTCGAGCCGTCCTACGTGCTGCGTGCACTGGGCCGTAACGACGAGCTGGCACACAGCTCCATCCGCTTCTCCTTCGGCCGCTTCACCACCGAAGAAGAAGTTGACTACGCCGCGCAGAAAGTCTGCGAGGCCGTGAACAAGCTGCGTGAACTGTCCCCACTCTGGGACATGTACAAAGACGGCGTCGACATCTCCAAGATCGAGTGGGCCGCCCACTAAGCAGTCGCCGGCAAGAGCGGCTCCCTGATGAGGAAGGAATTGCACCATGGCATACAGTGAAAAGGTCATCGACCACTACGAAAACCCGCGCAACGTCGGCAAGATGAACGCCGAGGACCCGGATGTCGGTACCGGCATGGTCGGCGCACCGGCCTGTGGCGACGTGATGCGCCTGCAGATCAAGGTCAACGAGCAGGGCGTGATCGAAGACGCCAAGTTCAAGACCTACGGCTGCGGTTCGGCCATCGCTTCCAGCTCCCTGGCCACCGAGTGGATGAAGGGCAAGACTCTGGACGAAGCCGAGACCATCAAGAACACGCAGCTGGCTGAAGAACTGGCGTTGCCGCCGGTCAAGATCCACTGCTCGGTACTCGCCGAAGATGCCATCAAGGCCGCTGTCCGCGATTACAAGCAGAAGAAAGGCTTGATCTAACGTCGCCTGTTGCAAGGTAAGGAGTTCTCATGGCTATCAGCATGACAGAAGCCGCCGCCAACCATGTGCGGCGTTCCCTGGAAGGGCGTGGCAAGGGTGAAGGCATTCGCCTTGGCGTACGCACCACCGGTTGCTCGGGCCTGGCCTACGTGCTGGAGTTCGTCGACGAGCTGGCTGGCGAGGACCAGGTGTTCGAGAACCATGGCGTCAAGGTGATCATCGATCCCAAGAGCCTGGTCTATCTTGACGGCACCGAGCTGGACTTCGTCAAGGAAGGGTTGAACGAAGGGTTCAAGTTCAACAACCCCAACGTGCGCGGTGAGTGTGGCTGCGGCGAAAGCTTCAACGTCTGAGGCCGGCCGTGGGTACTCCTTGTCATTTTGCATTGTTTGACTTGCAGCCGAGTTTTCGACTGGACCTGGAGATGCTGGCCACTCGCTACCGCGAGCTGGCCCGCGAAGTCCATCCTGATCGGTTTGCCGACGCCTCCGAGCGCGAGCAACGCTCCGCGCTGGAGAAATCCGCTGCCCTCAACGACGCCTACCAGACGCTGCGCAGTCCACCGCGCCGTGCGCGCTACCTGTTGGCGATCGGTGGCCACGAAGTGCCGCAGGAAGTCACGGTCCATGACCCGGATTTCCTGCTGCAGCAGATGCAGTGGCGTGAAGAGCTCGAGGACCTCCAGGACGAAGCCGACCTTGATGGCGTGGCCGTGTTCAAGAAGCGCCTGAAGGCTGCTCAGGACACGCTCAACGAGGATTTCGCCGCCTGCTGGGATGTTGCCGACGCGCGTGAACAGGCCGAACGCCTGATGCGCCGCATGCAATTCCTCGACAAGCTCGCCCAAGAAGTGCGCCAACTGGAAGAGCGCCTCGACGATTAACCCGGTGCTGCCCGTGATGGCACCTAAGGTATTCAGATAAGCATGGCCCTATTGCAGATTGCCGAACCCGGTCAAACGCCCCAGCCCCATGAGCGCCGCCTGGCGGTAGGGATTGACCTGGGCACCACCAACTCCCTGGTTGCTGCATTGCGCAGTGGCGTCAGCGAGCCCCTGCCCGATGCGCAAGGTAATGTGATTCTGCCTTCGGCGGTGCGTTACCTCGAAGCTGGTGGCAGCGATGTCGGGCAAGCAGCGCGTGACGCCGCCTCCAGCGATCCGCTGAACACCGTGCTGTCGGTCAAGCGCCTGATGGGTCGCGGCCTGGCCGACGTCAAGCAGTTGGGCGAGCAGTTGCCCTACCGCTTCGTCGGTGGCGAATCGCACATGCCCTTCATCGACACGGTACAGGGCCCCAAGAGCCCGGTGCAGGTGTCGGCAGACATCCTCAAGGTGCTGCGCGAGCGTGCCGAAGCGACGTTGGGAGGTGAACTGGTAGGTGCGGTGATCACCGTTCCCGCCTATTTCGACGACGCCCAGCGCCAAGCCACCAAAGATGCGGCACGCCTGGCTGGCCTGAACGTACTGCGTCTGCTCAACGAGCCCACTGCTGCCGCCGTGGCCTATGGCCTTGACCAGAACGCCGAGGGCGTGGTCGCCATCTACGACCTGGGTGGCGGTACCTTCGATATCTCCATCCTGCGCCTGACGGCGGGGGTGTTCGAGGTGCTGGCCACCGGCGGCGATACCGCCCTGGGTGGCGATGACTTCGACCACGCCATTGCAGGCTGGATCATCGAACAGGCGGGCCTGTCCTCCGACCTCGATCCGGCTACCCAGCGTGCGCTGCTGCAGACCGCTTGCGCCGCCAAGGAAGCGTTGACCGATGCCGAGGTGGTGAGCGTCACCCATGGCGCCTGGCAGGGTGAGCTCACCCGTGCCGGTTTCGATGCGATGATCGAGCCGCTGGTGGCGCGCAGCCTCAAGGCCTGCCGCCGTGCCGTGCGTGACAGCGGTGTCGAGCTCGAGGAAGTGAGCGCCGTGGTCATGGTAGGTGGCTCCACGCGCGTGCCTCGTGTTCGCGATGCCGTCGGTGGCCTGTTCGGTCGTAGCCCGCTGACCTCCATCGACCCCGATCAGGTCGTGGCCATCGGTGCCGCGATCCAGGCCGATACCCTGGCCGGCAATCGTCGCGAAGGCGGCGAGCTGTTGCTGCTCGATGTGATTCCACTGTCGCTGGGCCTTGAGACCATGGGCGGGCTCATGGAGAAAGTGATCCCGCGCAACACCACCATCCCGGTGGCGCGTGCTCAGGAATTCACCACCTACAAAGACGGCCAGTCGGCCATGATGATCCATGTGCTGCAGGGCGAGCGCGAACTGATCAGCGATTGCCGGTCACTGGCGCGCTTTGAACTGCGCGGCATCCCGGCCATGGTGGCAGGGGCGGCGAAAATTCGCGTCACCTTCCAGGTCGATGCCGACGGCCTGCTCAGCGTCGCTGCCCGCGAACTGGCATCAGGCGTGGAAGCCAGCATTCAGGTCAAGCCGTCCTACGGCCTGACCGATGGCGAAATCGCGCGCATGCTCAAGGACTCCTTCGAGCATGCCGGTACCGACAAGCAGGCCCGCCAGTTGCGTGAGCACCAGGTGGACGCCGAGCGGCTGCTCGAAGCGGTGCAGGGCGCCCTGGACGCCGACGGTCAGCGCTTGCTCAGCGAAGAAGAGCGCCAGGCCATTGAATTCCAGATGCAAGAACTACGTGATTTGCTGGCGGGCACCGATGGCGTTGCCATCGAGCAACAGACCAAGCGTCTGTCGCAGGTGACCGACGCATTTGCCGCCCGACGCCTTGATTCGACGGTCAAAGCCGCACTGGCCGGGCGCAACCTGAATGAGATCGAGGAGTAACCGATGCCGCTGGTGACATTCCTGCCGCATGAGAAGTTCTGCCCGGACGGGCTGACCGTGGACGTGCCTGCCGGCACCAACATCCTGGAGCTGGCCCACGACCATCACATCGAGATGGAGAGCGCCTGCGGCGGTGTGAAGGCTTGCACTACGTGCCACTGCATCGTGCGCAAGGGCTTCGATTCCCTCGAAGAAGCCGACGAGCTCGAAGAAGACATGCTGGACAAGGCGTGGGGCCTGGAAGCGCAGTCACGCCTGGGTTGCCAGGTGGTGGTAGCCGATCAGGACCTCACCATCGAGATCCCCAAGTATTCGCTCAACCACGCTGCCGAAGCGCCGCACTGAGGTCCTGGACATGAGTCTGAAATGGATTGATGTACTTGATATCGCCATCGAGCTTGCAGAAAGCAAGCCGGACGTCGATCCTCGCTATGTGAATTTCGTCGATTTGCACCGCTGGGTGGTGGCATTGCCTGGTTTCAGCGACGATCCGTCGCGCGCCGGCGAGAAGGTGCTCGAGGCCATCCAGGCGGCCTGGATCGACGAAGCCGACTGAACACGTACCGCAGGTTAGGCAATCCCCTGGAACCCGCGTATAATTCGCGGGTTTAATTTTTCGTAACACTCATATTCTGGAGTTTTCCATGGCTGTTCAACGTACTTTCTCCATCATCAAGCCTGACGCCGTTGCCAAGAACGTCATCGGCAAGATCACCACCCGCTTCGAAGAAGCCGGCCTGAAAATCGTTGCCTCGAAAATCAAGCAACTGTCCAAGGCTGAGGCCGAAGGCTTCTACGCCGAGCACAGCGAGCGCGGCTTCTTCGGTGACCTGGTTGCCTTCATGACTTCCGGTCCGGTTGTCGTTCAGGTCCTGGAAGGCGAGAACGCCATTGCCAAGAACCGTGAGCTGATGGGCGCTACCAACCCTAAAGAAGCAGCTGCCGGCACCATCCGCGCCGACTTCGCCGAGTCCATCGACGCCAACGCCGTTCACGGTTCGGACTCCGAAGCTGCTGCCGCTCGCGAAATCGCTTACTTCTTCGCTGCTACCGAGGTAACCACTCGCTAAGCGAAAGCTTACGGGTGAGGGTGAATCCATGACGACATCGACTGACAAAATCAACCTGCTGGGTTTGACCCTGCAGGAAATGGAACAATTCTTCGATTCCATCGGAGAGAAGCGCTTCCGCGCCGGTCAGGTGATGAAATGGATTCACCACTTTGGCGTCGATGATTTCGCCGCCATGACGAACGTCGGCAAGGTCTTGCGTGAAAAGCTCGAGGCCGTTGCCGAAATTCGCCCGCCGGAAGTGGTCAGCGAAGACATTTCCGCAGACGGCACCCGCAAATGGGTGATCCGCGTTGCCTCTGGCAGCTGCGTCGAAACCGTCTACATTCCCACCGACGATCGCGGCACCCTGTGCGTGTCGTCGCAAGCCGGTTGTGCCCTGGACTGCAGCTTCTGCTCCACCGGTAAACAAGGCTTCAACAGCAACCTCACCGCCGCCGAAGTGATCGGCCAGGTGTGGCTTGCGAACAAATCCTTCGGGACCGTGCCTGCCAAGATCGACCGCGCCATCACCAACGTGGTCATGATGGGCATGGGCGAACCCCTGCTCAATTTCGACAATGTCATCGCCGCCATGAAGATCATGATGGAAGATCTGGGCTATGGCATCTCCAAGCGTCGCGTCACCCTGTCCACCTCGGGTGTCGTGCCGATGATCGACGAGCTGGCCAAGCACATCGATGTGTCCCTGGCCTTGTCGTTGCATGCACCCAATGACGAGCTGCGCAACAAGCTGGTACCGATCAACAAGAAGTACCCGCTCAAAATGCTGCTCGACTCATGCATGGGTTACATGGCGACCCTGGGTGGCAAGCGTGTGCTCACCATCGAGTACACCCTGCTCAAGGACGTCAACGACCAGCCCGAGCATGCGGCGCAGATGATCGAACTGCTGCGCGACGTGCCGTGCAAGATCAACCTGATTCCATTCAACCCGTTCCCGCACTCCGGTTACGAGCGCCCCAGCAACAACGCCATTCGTCGTTTCCAGGACCTGCTGCACCACGGCGGCTACAACGTGACGACGCGCACCACCCGCGGTGATGACATCGATGCAGCCTGCGGCCAGCTGGTGGGGCAGGTCAACGACCGCACACGGCGCAGCGAACGTTACATCGCCGTCCGGCAGCTGTCGGCAGACGCCGAGCGGCCGGACAGCCCAGCCGCCCACTGACCGGAACTGGCCTATGAACCTGCGCGCTGCGCTGCCGATCCTTGCGCTTTCGCTGCTCGCCGGCTGCATGTCGGGTGGGGGCAGCGATGCGCAGGTGGCTGAACAGCGCAGGGTTGAGGCCGGGCGCGCTTATGTGCAACTGGGGCTGGGCTACCTGCAACAGGGGATGCTGGGCCAGGCCAAGGCGCCCTTGGCAAAGGCATTGGCGCTGGATGGCAACGATGCCGACGCGCATGCAGCCTTGGCGTTGGTCTATCAGGCCGAAGGCGAGCCTGCGCTGGCGGAGCGTCATTTCAAGCAGGCGCTCGGGGCGGGTGCCAGCACCACGCGAATTCGCAACAATTACGGCAGTTTCCTTTATGCTCAAGGCCGGTTTGCCGAAGCGCAGCAGATGTTTCGCGTTGCCAGCGCCGATACCCTGTATCCTGAGCGTTCACGGGTTTATGAAAACCTTGGCCTGACAGCCTTGAGGCTCGGCCAGCGCGATCAGGCTCACGCCTATTTGCAAAAAGCATTGCAGCTTAACCAGCGACAGCCACAAGCGTTGCTGGAAATGGCTGAGTTGTCCTACGAAAACAGGCATTATGTGCCGGCCCGGGATTACTACGATCGTTTCAGCCGGTTAAGTGGCCACGATGCCCGGAGCCTGCTGCTGGGTAGCCGCCTTGCCAAGGTGTTCGACGAGCAAGGCACGGTGGCCGAGTTGGGGCAGCAACTACAACGACTTTATCCCGGTACGCCGGAATATCAGCAATACCTGTCGGAGCAACGATGAACGCCGCGCATCCCGAAGTAGCTGTAGCGCCTGGCCAGAACCCTGGTGAGCTGTTGCGCCTGGCCCGTGAGAAACGGGACTGGTCCCAAGCCGAGGTGGCCCGCAAGCTCAATCTTACTGTCAGCTCGCTCAACCATGTGGAAACCGGCGCCTTCGACAAGCTGCCCGGGCATACCTTCGCCCGAGGCTACATCCGCGCCTACGCCAAGTTGATGGAGCTGGACCAGGCCGCCCTGGTCGAAGCCTTCGATCGCTACACCGGCACTCACGCCAAAGGCAGCGACGTCCATTCGCTGGGGCGTATCGAAGAGCCTTCACGGTTGTCCCACAATATCCTGCGCGGGGTCAGCCTGTTGTTGCTGCTGGCTGTGGTGGGTGGCGGTTTCGTCTGGTGGCAGGACCAGGGCAGCATGCGCGGCAAGGACCTCTCTAGCGTTGCCCTTGAGCATGTTGAGGTCGAAAGCGCCGACGGCACCACCCAGATTCACCCGCTTGACGAACCCGAAGACCAAGCCGTCTCTGCCGCCCAGCAACCTGAAAGCGCCCCCCTGCCGCTGGCCCAGAGCGCCGACGAGCAGCAGGCTGCAAGTACCGGTCAGGCACCGGCGGCCGACACGCCTGCCGCTGGGTCGGCTCCGGTAACTGGCACCGCAACGCCTCAGCCGGCTCCAGTGCCGGCCACTGCTACCCCTGTTGTCAGCGCGCCGACGGCAGCCACACCTGCGACAAGTGCAGACGCAGCCGAGCCCGCAGCTGCGCCAGCGGGCAGCGGCAAGGTCGCGATTGAGTTCGTCGCCGATTGCTGGACCCAGGTTTCCGATGGCAACGGCAAGGTGCTGTTCAGCGGCATCAAGCGCAAGGGGGACAACCTCGAGCTGACTGGCAAGGCGCCCTTTGCGCTCCGCCTGGGCTTTGCCCGTGGCGCCAAGGTCAGCTATAACGGCCAGTCCGTCGACGTTGCCCCGTTCACCAGTGGCGAAACCGCTCGCCTGAAGTTGGGACAGTAATTCATGCACGGCCAATCCCCGATCAAACGTCGCGAATCCCGCAAGATATGGGTCGGCAATGTGCCGGTGGGTGGTGATGCGCCCATTGCAGTGCAGAGCATGACCAACACCGATACCAATGATGTCGCCGCCACGGTGGGGCAGATCCAACGTCTGGTCGATGCCGGTGTGGACATCGTTCGCGTCTCGGTACCTGACATGGACGCAGCCGAAGCCTTCGGCCGCATCAAGCAGCAGGTCAGCGTGCCGCTGGTCGCCGACATTCACTTCGACTACAAGATCGCCTTGCGCGTGGCCGAGCTGGGTGTGGACTGCCTGCGCATCAACCCCGGCAACATCGGTCGTGAAGACCGGGTCAGGGCCGTCGTGGACGCCGCTCGCGACCGCGGTATCCCGATTCGTATCGGGGTCAACGCAGGCTCACTGGAAAAGGACCTGCAGAAAAAGTACGGCGAGCCTACGCCTGCTGCCCTGGTCGAATCGGCGCTGCGTCATGTGGAGCACCTTGATCGCCTCGACTTCCAGGATTTCAAGGTGAGCGTCAAGGCGTCGGACGTGTTCATGGCCGTCGAAGCCTATCGCCTGTTGGCGCGGCAAATCGTGCAACCCCTGCACCTGGGGATCACCGAAGCCGGTGGCCTGCGTTCGGGTACGGTGAAATCTGCCGTTGGCCTAGGTATGCTGCTGGCCGAAGGCATTGGCGATACCATCCGCATTTCGCTGGCGGCAGACCCGGTGGAGGAGGTCAAGGTAGGCTATGACATCCTCAAGTCCCTGCATTTGCGTTCACGAGGTATCAACTTCATCGCCTGCCCGAGCTGCTCGCGGCAGAATTTCGATGTGGTAAAAACCATGAACGAGCTCGAAGGGCGCCTCGAGGACCTGCTGGTACCGTTGGACGTGGCCGTCATCGGCTGTGTGGTCAATGGCCCGGGGGAGGCCAAGGAAGCGCATGTCGGCCTCACCGGTGGTACGCCCAACCTGGTCTACATCGACGGTAAACCTGCGCAGAAACTGACCAACGACAACCTGGTCGATGATCTCGAAAGGCTCATCCGACAGAAAGCGGCCGAGAAGGTCGAAGCCGACGCGGCACTGATCGCCCGTGGCTGATACACAGAATTCGTAAGGATCATTCGTGAGCAAATCGCTGCAAGCCATCCGTGGCATGAACGACATCCTGCCTGAGCAGTCGCCGTTGTGGCGCTATTTCGAAGGTACCGTTGCCGGCCTGCTGGACACCTACGGGTACAGCCAGATCCGCACGCCCATCGTGGAATTCACCGAGCTGTTCAAGCGCTCGATCGGTGAAGTGACCGATATCGTCGAAAAGGAGATGTACACCTTCGAGGACCGCAACGGTGACTCGCTCACGTTGCGTCCGGAAGGGACGGCGGCCTGCGTCCGCGCGGTGCTGGAGCATGGCATCACCGGCAATGGCCAGGTGCAGAAGCTGTGGTACATCGGGCAAATGTTCCGCCACGAGCGCCCCCAGAAGGGCCGCTACCGGCAGTTCCACCAGATCGGTGTAGAGGTGTTCAACCTCGATGGCCCGGACATCGATGCCGAGTTGATTATGCTGACCTGGCGCCTGTGGGGCTTGCTGGGTATTCAGGATGCGGTCAAGCTCGAACTCAACAGCCTTGGCACCAGCCAAGCGCGCGCCCGCTACCGCGACGCGTTGGTGGAGTTCCTGTCCGCGCGCCTGGAGCAACTGGACGAAGACAGCCAGCGCCGCCTCAAGAGCAATCCGCTGCGCATCCTCGACAGCAAGGACACCAATACCCAGGCGGTGCTGGTCGATGCGCCGAAGCTCGAAGATTACCTGGACGAAGAATCCCGTGCGCACTTCGCAGGCCTGAAGGCCCGCCTGGACGCTGCCGGCATTCCATTCGTGCTCAACACCAAGCTGGTGCGGGGACTGGATTACTACAGCAAGACCGTCTTCGAGTGGGTCACTGACAAGCTTGGCGCCCAGGGCACCGTATGTGCCGGCGGCCGCTACGATGGGCTGGTGGAGCAAATGGGCGGCAAGCCTACCCCTGGCGTTGGCTTCGCCATGGGTATCGAGCGTCTGATTCTGCTGCTCGAAACCCTGGGCAAGGTACCGGACTCCATCAGCCGTCAGGTCGATGTCTACCTCTGCGCTTTTGGCGAGCAGGCCGAGCTGGCGGGCCTGCGACTCTCCGAAGCGGTGCGTGACCGTCTGCCCGGCCTGCGTCTGGCCGTGAATGCGGGCGGGGGCAGTTTCAAGAGCCAGTTCAAGAAAGCCGACAAGAGCGGCGCATTGTTCGCCTTGATTCTTGGCGATGACGAGTTGGCCAAGCAGGAAGTCGGCTTCAAACCCCTGCGTGGTCAGGGCGAACAACAGAACATTGCCTGGGATGCCCTTGCAGGGCACCTGGAAACCGCGATCGCACAGGCGTAACGCGGTTCAACGAGCGAATAGGCGAAAAGGAGTATTGGGGTGTCGAGTACCGATGATGATGACCTGGCAGGGGTCAAGGACTGGTGGAACCGTAACGGCAAGCCGCTGCTGACCGGCGCGCTGCTCGCCGGCGTGGTGGTGCTGGGGTGGAACACCTGGCACAAGTACCAGAACAACCAGTCGCAAGGTGCCTCGCAGCTGTATCAGGCGCTGTTGGAAACCAGCCTCACGCCTACTGGTCAGCCGGACGCCACCCGGGTTGCGGAACTGGCCGGCAAGCTCAAGAGCGAGTTCGGCGGCACGGCCTATGCCCAGTACGGCAGCCTGTTCGTGGCCAAGGTAGCGGTCGAGAGCGGCAAGCTCGACGATGCCGCTGGCGAGCTCAAGGCAATTGTGGACAAGCCAGCAGACGCCACCCTTGGCGAGATCGCACGCCAGCGTCTGGCCCGTGTGCTGGCTGCCCAGAACAAGGCCGAGGATGCCCTCAAGTTGCTGGATGGGGATGCCGAGAAAGCCTTCCTCGCCAGTCGCGAGGAGTTGAAAGGGGACCTGCTGGTACAGCTGGGCCGCGCTGCTGACGCGCACGGTGCCTACGAAAAGGCCAAGGCTGCGTTGTCCGACGAGGCAGCAGTGGGTGGCTTGCAGTTGAAGCTCGATGATCTGGCCAGAGGGGACGCGTAAGTGATCGGTTGGAAACAAGCAGCAGTGCTGACCTTGGCGGTATTGGCCGCAGGGTGCAGCAGCAACAGCAAGAAGGAACTGCCTCCTGCCGAACTGACCAAGTTCACCGAGGAAGTGGTGCTCAAGAAGCAGTGGAGCCGCTCCATCGGTGATGGCCAGGGTGAAACCTACAATACCCTCGTGCCGGCCATCGAGAATGACCGGATCTATGCCTCCGACGTCACTGGGGATGTCTATGCCCTGGACCGCATCACGGGCAACGTGGTGTGGAACAAGGACCTTGACCTGCCGGTTTCCGGTGCGGTTGGCGTAGGCTACGGCCTGGTGATGCTCGGCACCCTCAAGGGTGAAGTGATCGCCCTGGATTCGAGCACCGGCGAGGAGCGCTGGCGCGCCCGCGTGACCAGCGAAGTGCTGGCGCCTCCGGCCAATAACGGTGATGTGGTGGTGGTGCAGACCCAGGACGATCGCCTGATCGGGCTGGATGCCGCCACTGGTGACCGTCGCTGGATCTATGAAAGCACCCCGGCGGTACTGACCCTTCGCGGCACCGGCGCGCCGATCGTGACCAACCGCCTGGCTGTCGCGGGCCTTTCCACCGGCAAGGTCGTGGCAGTCGACATCAGCAATGGCGTACCTGTATGGGAAAGCCGTGTGGCGATCCCGCAGGGCCGTTCGGAGCTTGAGCGTGTCGTCGACATCGACGGCGGCCTGCTGCTTTCTGGTGGTACCCTGTACGTCAGCACGTACCAGGGGCGCGTTGCGGGCCTGGACCTGGAAAGCGGCCGCGTGCTCTGGCAGCGCGATGCCTCCAGCTACGTAGGAGTCGCCCAGGGCTTTGGCAACGTCTACGTGAGTGAAGCCTCGGGTACCGTGGAAAGCGTCGATGAGCGATCCTCCAGCGCCTTGTGGTCCAACGATGCCATGGCCCGTCGCCAGCTGACCGCCCCCGAGGTGTACAGCAGCTACGTGGCAGTAGGCGACTTCGAAGGCTACCTGCACCTGCTCAGCCAGGTCGACGGTCGCTTCGTTGGCCGTGAGCGTGTCGACAGCAGTGGCCTGCGCGCACGGCCACTGGTGGTTGGGGATACCATCTATGTCTTCGGCAACAGCGGCAAGCTCGAGGCACTGACCATCCGCTGAAGCTATGCTTGAAGCCGTGCGGCTTCAGGCTGCGGCGTGGGACACGCCGCCCGAACTCCGGCCGCTGCCTTGCAGCGGCCTTTGTATTTTCAAGAATTCAAGAGTGGAGAGCCGAATGGTTCCCGTAATCGCCCTGGTGGGCCGCCCGAACGTCGGCAAATCCACCATGTTCAACCGCCTGACCAAGACCCGCGATGCCATCGTGGGTGACCTGTCGGGCCTGACCCGTGATCGCCAGTACGGTGATGCCAGCTGGCAGGGTCGCTCCTTCATCCTCATCGACACCGGTGGCATCACCGGTGATGAAGTGGGCATGGACGAAAAAATGGCCGAGCAGTCGCTCATGGCCATCGAAGAAGCCGACTATGTGCTGTTTCTGGTCGATGCCCGGGCGGGCATGACGGCGGCAGACCAGATGATTGCCGAGCATCTGCGCAAGCGCAACAAGGCGGCGATTCTGGTCGCCAACAAGATCGACAACATCGACGCTGACGTCGCCCGCGCCGAGTTCTCGCCGATGGGCATGGGCAATGCCATTCCGGTAGCAGGCTCCCAGGGTCGAGGCATCAATGCGTTGATGGAGGCCGTACTCGGCCACTTGCCGCGCGATGCCGAAGAAGAAGCCCTGGACCAGGATGTCGCCGAAGGCGAAGAAGCCGTGCGCATCCCTGGCCCAAGCGAAAAGGATGGCATCAAGATTGCCATCATTGGTCGCCCTAACGTCGGCAAGTCGACCCTGGTCAATCGCATGCTCGGTGAAGAGCGTGTGGTGGTCTACGACGAGCCGGGTACGACGCGCGACAGTATCTACATTCCGTTCGAGCGTGATGGTGACAAGTACACCTTCATCGACACCGCCGGTGTGCGCAAGCGCGGCAAGATCCACGAGGAAGTCGAAAAGTTCTCGGTGGTCAAGACGCTGCAGGCGATCAAGGACGCCAACGTGGTGATCTTCGTGATGGATGCTCGCGAAGGTGTGGTCGATCATGACCTGAACCTGCTGGGCTTTGCCCTGGAAGCTGGCCGCGCCATCGTCATCGCCCTGAACAAGTGGGATGGCATGGAGCCGGGTGAGCGTGCCTATGTGAAGACCGAGCTGGAGCGCCGGCTGTTCTTCGTTGACTTCGCCGATATCCACTTCATTTCGGCCCTGCACGGCACCGGCGTGGGCAACCTGTACAAGTCGGTGCAGGCCGCATTCACCTCAGCTGTGACCCGCTGGCCGACCAGCCGTCTGACGCAGATCCTCGAAGACGCCGTCAGCGAGCACCAGCCGCCGCTGGTCAATGGCCGTCGCATCAAGCTGCGTTATGCGCACCTGGGTGGGGCCAACCCGCCGCTGATCGTGATCCACGGCAACCAGACCGACAGCATTCCCAAGTCGTACTCGCGTTACCTGGAAAACACCTACCGCCGCGTGCTCAAGCTGGTCGGCACGCCGATTCGCATCGAGTACAAAGGCGGTGAGAACCCGTACGAGGGCAAGAAGAACACCCTCACAGACCGCCAGGTCAACAAGAAGCGTCGCCTGATGTCGCACCACAAGAAGGCCGAGAAGAAACGCCGCGACAAGCGATAGGCGGCTGCTGGGCGCGTCACGCTGCCCGTTCCATGCTTCGCCTCCCGTGCCGCGCGTTTCCAGCGCCGCACCCCAGTTCCCGTTTCCTCACGAGCACGGCCATGCCGCCAGGCTCGGGAGGAAACATTGATCTATGCCGCCCTCCACTTTGCACCGGTAGTTTGTGTGCGGGTGGTGCACAAGGCCCTCAGTCTGTGCTCCGCGCTGGTGGCTCGTTGGCTATTCACGTGCCTGTGAATGCTGCGTCGGATCAATCAAAGGGAACGCTATGAACGATATCTACTTACAAAAAGCCAAAGGTAAGCTCTATCTGCTCGAGAATGGCGAACGTCACCCGATCATCGTCAATCATTTGAATGAATTGCAGGTCGCTGGCGCTCTGGATACACCCGAGTGCTTCGACATCGGCATGCTCGCCCACCCATCGCTGGAGGGTGGCGTGGCTTTTGAGTTTCGAACGTCAGCAGGCAAGCAGGTTACTGGACGCGGTGGGCGCGTACTTCATGCGTCGGACAAAGAGCTGGGCACGCCTGGTCCTGCTCTGCGAATCAATCATCTGGCTGGAAACATCGATGGCGAGCCTCATGTTAATCAGGTTCAATTGCAAACCCTCGATGCCCGCTATGTCTCAGCCCATGATCGTGTGTTGGTGGGCTATAAAGAAGTCCCCGTAGGCTGGGTCTGGTTCAGCCTCAAGCCTAATGATAAGAAGAAGGTACCCGTCTGGGAGAGCCAGCCAAGCGACTGGTTGCGCTTCCATACGGCGGACGTGGCGCCCGTAGCGACCTTCATACTCGAGTTCGTCGCTCAAACAGAGGGTTGAGCTAGCTCCGACGGTGATCGTCAGGAAAGCCAGTGCGGTGGGTCACCCGCCTTGACTGGCTTCTTACCAACGAAACGATCCGCTATGCTCGTGCTTTCTTCCCGTGCCGGCTGCACCAGGAGCGAGGGCGCCATGATCCCCAGCAAATTGCCGAACGTCGGCACTACCATCTTTACCACCATGTCAGAGCTCGCCGCCCAGACCGGGGCGCTGAACCTTTCCCAGGGCTTCCCGGATTTCAACGGGCCCCAGGCCCTGCTCGAGTCGGTGGGCCGACATGTCATGGCGGGTCACAATCAATACGCGCCAATGTCGGGCCTTGCAGCCTTACGCCAGCAGGTGGCCTTGAAGGTCAAGCGCCTCTATGGTGCGACGGTAGACCCCGACCATGAAGTGACGATTACGCCCGGCGCGACGGAGGCGATCTTCTGCGCTATCCAGACTGTCGTGCAGCCAGGGGACGAGGTCGTCATCTTCGACCCCTGCTACGACAGCTACGCGCCCTCGGTGGCACTGGCCGGCGGCCGTTGCGTGCATTTGCAGCTGGACCCCAGCGACTTTGCCATCGATTGGCAGCAGTTCGCGGACGCACTTACGCCACGCACACGTCTGGTCGTGCTCAACTCGCCCCATAACCCAAGCGGTGCCTTGCTGTCCCGCAAGGATCTGGACCACCTGGCACAGCTGATCGCCAATCGAGACATCTACGTACTGAGCGATGAAGTCTACGAGCACCTGGTCTATGACGACGTGCAGCACGCTTGCGTACTGGCTCATGAGCAGATCTACAGACGTGCGTTCGTGGTCAGTTCCTTTGGCAAGACATACCACGTCACCGGCTGGAAGACGGGCTATGTCATCGCACCGCCGGCCCTCACCACCGAACTGCGCAAGGTGCATCAATACGTCAACTTTTGTGGCGTGACCCCTTTGCAGTACGCCCTGGCTGACTTCATGGCCGAGCATCCCGAACATGTCGATGCGTTACCGGCTTTCTATCAAGCCAAGCGCGACCTGTGCTGCGGCTTGTTGCAAGATTCGCGATTCAGCTTCACCCCCACGGCTGGTACTTACTTTCAGCTGGTTGACTATTCGAACATCCGACCAGACCTCGATGACGTGCAGATGGCGACATGGTTGACCCGCGAGCATGGTGTGGCCACCATCCCGATCTCGGTGTTCTATCAGCAAGCTGTTCCCGGTCAACGGCTGCTGCGCCTGTGCTTTGCCAAACGAGAGGAGACGCTGCGTCAGGCAGCGGAGAAACTATGCGCGATCTGAGTACGTTGCCAGACCTCAGGCTGGCTCTGGTGCAGACCACCCTGGCCTGGCACGACCGGGAAGCCAACTTCGCCCATTTCGACGTGCTGCTTGAGCAGGTGGGCGAGGTGGACCTGGTAATCTTGCCGGAAATGTTCACCACCGGGTTTTCCATGCAGTCCGAAAGCCTCGCCGAGCCGGAGAATGGCCCCACGTACAAGTGGCTCAAGGCTCAGGCGCAGAAGTGCAACGCCGTGGTCACGGGCAGCGTGATCATTCAGGCAGCCGATGGCAGCCACCGTAACCGCCTGCTCTGGGCACGGCCTGATGGCGAGATCCTGCACTACGACAAGCGTCACCTGTTCCGCATGGCCGGTGAGCACGAGCACTACACGCCGGGCGAGCGGCAGGTGCAGTTCGAGCTCAAGGGCTGGCGCATTCGCCCGCTCATCTGCTACGACCTGCGCTTCCCGGTCTGGAGCCGGGATGCCACCGACACCGACCTGCTGTTGTACACAGCCAACTGGCCGGCGGCGCGGCGCCTGCACTGGAACCGCCTGTTGCCGGCGCGAGGGATCGAAAACCTGTGCTATGTGGCGGCGGTGAACCGGGTGGGCATTGACGGCAAGAGCTTCGCGTACAGCGGTGACAGCCAGGTGCTGGATTTTCAGGGCGAGAGCTTGCTCAGTGCTGGAGAGGCCGATGGCGTGTTCACCGTGGTATTGAGTGCCTCGGAACTGGCTGCCTACAGAGCCAAGTTCCCGGCCAACCTGGATGCCGATACCTTCGAGCTGCACTGATCGCAGCGCCGGCATCCTGGAGGATTACTGCCAGGACGCCGGCTTTGCCTGTTGCCGCTCAGTACACATCCCGCCGGTATCGCCCCTCCTCGATCAGCCGTTGCACAGCAGCATCTCCAAGCAGGCCTGCGAGTGCCGCATCGACGCCAGCGGCCATGCCCTGCAGGCTGCCGCAGACGTATACGCAGGCACCTTCATCCATCCAGCGTTCGAACAGCGCGGCCTGTTGCAACAACACATCCTGCACGTAGATTTTTTCGGCTTGGTCGCGAGAGAACGCCAGGTCCAGCCGTGCCAGCTCCCCAGCGGCGAGCAACCCTTGCAGCTCCTTGCCACACAGAAAATCATGGGCGCGATTGCGTTCGCCGTACAGTAGCCAGTTACGCCGCTCGCCCGCAGCGACGCGGGCCCTTAACAGACTGCGCAGGCCCGCAAGGCCAGTACCGTTGCCGATCAGGATCATCGGTACATTGCCCTGGGGCATATGGAAGCCACTGTTGCGCTTTAGCCTCAGGCTCAGTGTGCCGTCGAGCGGCAGGTATTCGGTCAGCCAACCAGAGCCTACGCCCAAGTCGCCACCTGGGTGGTGCTCCTGGCGCACGATCAGTTCCAACACGCCGTCACTGGCAATCGAGGCGATGGAATAGTCGCGGCTGCCGAGCGGCACCAGTGCGTCCACGATCGCCTGGGCATGCAGCCCGACCAGATGCCCACCGACGGCAGGTAACTGACGGCCTGCGAGTGCCTGAGCAAGCCTGACTACCACCCCCTCGACCTGCACGTGCGTGTCGGCGTCCAGCCCCAGGTCTCTGACGAACGCATCGACCCTCGGCCGACCGTTGAGCGGCATAATCTCCACCAGGTCGCCGGCTTCCCACACGGCAGGCTCCTGCGCCTGCAGGCCGAGCAGATACACCGGCTGGCCCTGGCTGCCAGAGTTGAGCAGTTCACGGCGGATCAGCGACCAGTTGCCGAAACGGGGGGCTTGCCAAGCGGATACCGGCGCGGTGCCGGTCAGCAGTGCCAGCGCCTGATGCCATTGCTGAAGGGCCGCCTGATCGGCGTTGTCGACCTCCACGGGGCTAAATGCACAGTGAGCACCACGCTCGGTCAACCACGCCTGAAGCCGACGGGCGAACCCGCAGAACTGTGGGTATTGACGATCACCCAGCGCCAGCAGTGCATAGCTGAGTGTCTGCAAGGGCAAAGGCTGACCCAGCACGTTGCGCTCAAAGCCTCGCGCGTTGTCAGGGGCTTCTGCATCCCCGAAGGTACTGACGACGAACAACGCACGGCGTGCCGCACGCAGATCTTCTTCACACAACGTACCCAACGCCTTGACCTGCACCGGCAAGCCCGCCGCCTGCAGTTGCCCGGCGCTTTGCCAGGCCAGCTGCTCGGCCATACCACTCTGGCTGGCGTAGCCGATCAGCCAGCTCTCGGTATTGACCTCGTCGCGGGTCACGTGGCGGCGGGCAGCCCTAACCTGACGTTTCTTGCGCCGTCGATCCAGGTAGAGCAGCCAGCCTGTGACAAAGAAGACCGGCATGGCCAGGCTGGCCAGGGTCAGAACGATGCGCCCAATCAGGCCAAAGTATTCCCCGACATGCAGTGCGTACACGCTCTGGAGCAGTTGGGCCTTGAATGACTTGTCACTGTAGCGTTCGTGACGGCTGACCTTGCCATTGGCAGGGTCCAGGACCAAGGTGTCGAAGGCCCTGGGATGGTCGGCGTCATCGAGCAGGTAGAACAGATTGGCCGGTTGGCCGCCAACTGGGGGCAGGCGCAGGTTGTAGCTGGCAAGGCCTGGCCCTGCGGCGTTGCGCAGGCTGGCCCAGATGGCGTCATAGTCGACGTTCAGCGCCGGTGCCTTTGGGTCGATGGGCGCAGCGCCGGAGCCCCGGCCTTTTTTCAGTTGCAGCTGCGGCTGCCCGGCGGCCGGCGGATCGGCCATTAGCCGGTTCAGGCCTGCCCGGTACCATTCGTAGGACCAGAACAGACCCGTCAGGGCGAACAACAGGTAGAAGAGCAGGCACCAGGTGCCTGCTACGGCGTGCAGGTCCCAGTTGAACGCGCGCCCTTTCTTGGCCCAATCCAGCGTCAGCCAGGTTCGCCAGTTTGTGGCATGGCGCGGCCACCGCAGGTACAGGCCCGACAGGCAGAAGAACACCAGCAGCAGCGTCGAGGCACCGGTGATCTGCCTGCCCGTGTCGCCCATGGCCAGAAAGCGGTGAAGCGTAAGCATAAGGGTGAAGAAGCCTTGCCCCGACACTTCGCCCAGCAGCTGGCCCGTATACGGGTCTGCGTAGCGCAACGGACCGCGCCGCTCGCCCGCTGCAGGGGTGAAAAAGATCCTGGCAGCTTCGCCTTCACGAACGTCGACCCACAGCATGGCGACCTTGTCGTGTTGCTGGGCCTCGACGCGCCGCACCAGTTCAGCGGGCGGCAGCACACCCTCAGGACGGACCTTCACGCTGAGTACATCGGCATTGAACGCGCTCAGCAGTTCGTCCTGAAACGAATAGAGCGCCCCAGTGATACCCATTACTGCAAGTACCAGCCCGGCCGTGATGCCGAATAACCAATGCAGCTGGAACAGCGTCTTCTTCAACACCTTCGATCACCCTGTGTCGCCGCCGCACCCTGCGTCGCGCTGGCGGATGTTAATGGAAGCTCCAGCACGCGGCAATTGAGATTCGTTCACATTCACAAGGTGAGTAGCTGCTGGCGTAGCGTTGATGATCGAGGTGCGATTGGCTGTGTGGCGCAGACATGAAAACGGGGCCCTTGGGCCCCGTCATGGATTACAGGTAGAAGGCTTTGAGCGGCGGGAACCCATTGAACTCCACCGCGCTGTAGCTGGTGGTGTAGGCACCGGTCGACAGCCAGTACAGGCGATCGCCGATTGCCAGATTCAGCGGCAGACCATACTTGTAGTGCTCGTACATGATGTCGGCGCTGTCACAGGTAGGGCCGGCGATGACCACTTCCTCGGTTTCGCCCTTTTTCTCGGTCCAGATCGGGAACTTGATGGACTCGTCCATGGTTTCGATCAGGCCCGAGAACTTGCCGACGTCGGTGTAGATCCAGCGCTCGACGGCCGTGCGCGACTTGCGTGCCACCAGCACCACTTCGCTGACCAGGATGCCGGCGTTGGCAATCAGCGAGCGGCCCGGCTCCAGGATGATTTCCGGCAAATCGTCGCCGAAGTCTTCCTTGAGGAAGCGAATGATCTCCTCTGCGTAGGTTTCCAGGCTGTTGGTGCGGGTGATGTAGTTGGCCGGGAAGCCGCCGCCCATGTTGATCAGCTTCAGTTCGATGCCGTCTTCTTCCTTGAGCCGCTCGAAGATCACCTTCACCTTGGCGATGGCGGCGTCCCACACGCTGATGTCGCGCTGTTGCGAGCCCACGTGGAAGGAGATGCCATAGGGCACCAGGCCCAGGTCACGGGCAAGGATCAACAGGTCCATGGCCATGTCGGTCTGGCAACCGAACTTGCGCGACAGCGGCCAGTCGGCAGTGGTGGAGCCTTCGGTCAGGATACGCACATACACCTTCGAGCCCGGCGCGGCCTTGGCGATGTTGCGCAGGTCGGCCTCGGAGTCGGTGGCGTACAGGCGCACACCCTTCTCGAAGAAGTAACGAATGTCCTTGGATTTCTTGATGGTGTTGCCGTAGCTGATGCGATCGGCGCTGACACCCTGATTCATCACCTTGTCCAGCTCGTAGATGGAGGCGATGTCGAAGTTCGAGCCCTTGTCCTTGAGCAGGTCGATGATCTCGACGGCTGGGTTGGCCTTGACGGCGTAGTACACCTTGGCGAATTCGAACCCGGCGCGCAGGTCGTCATAAGCCTTGCTGATCATCTGGGTATCGATGAGTACGAACGGCGTTTCCTGCTTGTCGGCAAACGCCTTCATCTTCTGGAAGGTGTCGCGTGCGAAATAGTCTTCGACCTGGATCGACATGCTCAGGGACTCCATGGGCAAACTGAAAATTTAAGTGGCTGCAAACTGAACGCCCTCCGTATCCCCACTTTGGTTCGCCTACTCAGTACTTGAGCCGGATGGATCGTTTCCAGCATGGACGTTCGGCGCGCACTTTAGGGCGTGAACTCGGCAGAATCAACAGGCAATCCCTGACGAATCGGCGATGTTCGAGTGGCCATGCCTGGGATAAACGACCCATGTGAACGGCTGATGTTCCCCAGGGCGCTCCAGACGTAAAGAATTGTGGAATAGCCCTGGGCAGGGGGCGTAAACCCAAGCCCCTCTGCATGGGCACGACGCGCTTTACTAGATTATCCAGCGGTGCGGCGGTTAGGCTCGGGTGTTCATATTTATGGCCACCCGAGCCTGGTACTGGCGTTCAGAAAACGGTCCATGAATTTTTTGTTCCGTCCGCCCTCGTCACGCTTTTTTTAAGATGAAAGGCTTTTAGGACGTCACCATCTCGGCGGGCGAGACGATGGTGGATTTCGCCCCGCGCGAGCGGCCCGAGCTCAGGTAGGCCGCAATCGACTCTTGCGTGACCTCGCCCAGGAACACCTGCTCGGCGTCCAGTACCGGCAGCCAGGCGCGGTTGAACTCGTACATGCGCGACAACAGGATACGCAGGTTTTCATCGTGTGCCGCCGTGGCATTGAATGGCCGCAGGAAGTCGGCGCACGTGCCTTGCTGGCGGTGCATGTCGCGTCGACGCACATAGCCGAGCGCCTTGTTCGCGGCGTCGGTCACCACCACGTAGCGGCGATCATGTTCGTCCAGCAGTTCCAACGCATCAGCCACTGGGGTCTGCGGGCTCACCGCAGGGGCATTGTCAGCCGCATCTTCGGCACGGACCAGCAGTAGCCGCTTGAGGGTGCTGTCCTGGCCGACGAAGTTGCTCACGAAGTCATCGGCCGGGTGCGCCAGCAAGGTGTCCGGGTGATCCAGCTGCAACAGCTTACCTGCACGGAAGATAGCGATCTTGTCGCCCAGCTTGATGGCTTCGTCGATATCATGGCTGACCATGATCACGGTCTTGTTCAAGGCCCTCTGCATCTCGAAGAACTCGTTCTGGATCATCTCCCGGTTGATGGGGTCCACGGCGCCGAACGGCTCGTCCATCAACAGCACCGGGGCGTCGGCTGCCAGGGCGCGGATCACCCCGATCCGCTGCTGCTGGCCACCGGAGAGTTCGCGGGGGTAGCGCTGCAGGTACTGCTTGGGCTCAAGCTTGATCATGTGCATCAGCTCGCGAGCGCGCTCGGCGCAGCGCTGCTTGTCCCACCCGAGCAGGCGCGGCACGACGGTGATGTTCTCCTCGATGGTCATGTTCGGAAACAGGCCGATCTGCTGGATCACATAGCCGATGTGACGACGCAGGCTGACTTCGTCCAGGCCGCTGGTGTCTTCGCCATTGATGAACACCTGCCCCGAGGTGGGGGTAATCAGGCGGTTGATCATCTTCAGGGTGGTGCTCTTGCCGCACCCTGACGGGCCCAGGAACACGCAGATTTCGCCTTCGTTGACCGTGAGGCTGACGGCGTCCACGGCCTTGACGTCCTTGCCGTTGACGTTGAAGGTCTTGCTGAGGTTCTTCAGTTCGATCATGAGCGCATTCCTTCTGGAGTCAGGGCACGTTGCAGGGTTTGCAGGAGCAGGTCGGCGATGATCGCCAGCAGGCTGACCAGCACTGCGCCGACCAGCAGCATCGACATGTCGCTGCGGCTGATGGAGGTGAGGATGAGAACGCCCAGGCCACCGGCGCCGATGGTGGCGGCGATGGTCATCACGCCGATGTTCATCACCACGGCAGTACGCACACCGGCGAGGATCACCGGCACTGCGATGGGCAACTCGACCATGCGCAGGCGTTGGCCGAAGGTCATGCCGATGCCCCGGGCAGCCTCGCGAATACCGGGCTCGACGTTGGTCAGCGCCAGGTAGGTGTTACGCAAGATCGGCAGCAGGGAATAGAGGAACACCGCCGTGATGGCAGGCAGCGGGCCCAGGCCCTGGCCGAAGGTGGAGTAGAACGGCAACAGCAGCCCGAACAGGGCGATCGACGGGATGGTCAGCAGTACCGTGGCGCTGGCCTGCACGGGCCCGGCCAGGAAGGGGAAGCGGGTCATGACGATGCCCAGCGGTACGCCGATCAGGATGGCCAGGCCAACGGCCACGCCCACCAACATGATGTGCTGCCAGGTCAGCTGCAACACCAGGGCCCAGTCCAGGTGCGCGAAGGTATCGAACAAAGTCATGGCGTCACCTCCTTCAGGGGATGTTCTCGCAGGAAGGCGGCCGCGACCGAGGAGGGGCTTTGGTGCTGCACATCGACCTTGGCGTTGAGTTGGCGCATGGTCTCGTCGTCCAATTGTTCGGCAAGCGGGGCGAGCAGGCTGGCCAACTGCGGGTGAGCGTCGAGCACGGCCTTGCGCACCACCGGGCCTGCCGTGTAATCCGGAAAGTAGTGCTTGTCGTCTTCAAGCAGCTTGAGCTTGAACGCGTTGAGTCGGCCATCGGTGGTGTACACCAGGCCTGCGAACACCTGGGCATTGCGCAGCGCGGTGTAGACCAGGCCTGCGTCCATCTGACGGATGTTGGCGCGCCCCAGGTGCATGCCGTATCGCGCCTGCAGGCCATCCAGGCCGTCGGGCCGGTTGGCGAACTCGGTGTCCAGCGCAACCACATGCTTGCGCGCCTGCTCGTCCATCAACACCTGGTTCAACTGGCTGATGGTATTGACCTGTGGGTAGGCCTTGGCCACTTCGCTGGGCAATGCCAATGCATAGGTGTTGCTGAATTTGGAAGGCTTGAGCCAGACCAGCCCCTTTTCGGCATCCAGAGCCTTGACCCTGGCATAGGTGGCCGCCGCGCTGGGCATGCGTTCTTCCACATGGTTGTAGGACACCAGCGAGACCCCGGTGTATTCCCACATCAGGTCAAGCTGCCCGGTTTCCTGCGCCTGACGGGCCAGGCTGCTGCCAAGGCCGCCAGTGACGCGCACCTCGAAGCCATTGGCACGCAGGTATTGAGCAGTGATTTCGGCCAGCACGGTCTGTTCGGTGAACACCCGGGCGCCGATACGGATCAACGGTTTGTCTGCCGCCTGGGCAAAACCCGCCGACAGCAGGACCGCGCCCAGGAGCAAGGCGATTGCGTTCTTCATGGTTTTCCTCGGGTTATTGGGCCAGGCCACGTTCCAGCCAGCGCTTGCTGGCGAACGTCACCAGTGCGTCCAGCAGCAATGCCAGCAGTGCCGTGCAAGCGGCGCCCAGCAAGAGCTGAGGCTGGTTGTTCAGGGCGATGCCGGGGAAGATCAGGCTGCCCAGGCTATTGGCACCGATCAGGAAGGCGAGCGGGGCGGTGCCTACGTTCAGCGCCAGCGCCACACGCACGCCGCCGACGATGATGGGCACGGCATTGGGCAGCTCGACCTGCCACAACTGCTGGCGCGGCGTCATGCCGATACCGGTAGCGGCTTCCTTGAGCGAGGTGGGAACGTTTTTAAGCCCTTCGTACGTGTTGCGCACGATGGGCAGGAGGGAGGCGAGAAACAGAGCGAAAATGGCAGGCCCGGCGCCGATGCCTAGCACGCTCAGGGCGATGGCCAGTACGGCCAGGGGAGGGATGGTGTTGCCAATGTTGAAGAACTGCATGAACCGCTCGGCTTTGTCGACCCTGTGCGGTCGACTCAAGGCAATGCCGGCGGGGATGCCCACGGCCAATGCCGCCGCCATCGAAGCCAGCACCAGAACCAGGTGCGCTTGCAGGTAAAACATCAGATCAAGGCGGTAGCGCGCGATTGTGTCAAGGCCGATCCAATGGACCAGCAGGGCCAGGATGACGAGCACGGCGGCCCATCCCAACAGCCCTTTTCCGTAGCGTGTCGCCACAGGTGGACTCCTTCTTGTAGTCGGCGAGCACACTTCTTCTTGGCCAGCCCCGAGAGGCAGCGGTGGTGTGTTCGCGATTAGCAGCCCGATGCGAGCCATAGGCGCCGATCAGGCCATGAGCCAAACCCCGTCGGGTTCGAAAACGCTGGTGAAACCGTTCCCCAACCGAAGCGGTTTACAGGGGAATGGACGTCTCCTCGGGCGCAAAGGTTCCCATCTTGGGGGGCGTTTGGCCAGCACTAATCACTGGTTAACAGCGATCTGGCAAGTGAAAAGAATCGATAAATGCAGCTGGAGACGTTGAAAGCACTGGTCTTGCACGTATTCGCGTTCTGTCTGCTCAGCGCCAGTTCCCATCCCCGCACGGCAGGCGTTTGCGCACCTCAGGTAGGCGCTGGCTTGCCAGCGAGGGACGGCGCGGTACCCAACCGTCCGCCACTGGCCGATTTTCGCCGAGTCGAATTTCAGGTATGATGCTGCCCCTTTTTGATCCCCCAGTCAGGCGATTTCCCATGACCAACCAGGCCGCCGAAGTCGCGAAGCGCCGCACTTTCGCAATCATTTCCCACCCCGACGCCGGTAAGACCACCATCACCGAGAAGCTGTTGCTGATGGGCAAGGCCATCTCCGTCGCCGGCACCGTGAAGTCGCGCAAGTCCGACCGCCACGCCACCTCCGACTGGATGGAAATGGAAAAGCAGCGCGGCATCTCCATCACCACCTCGGTGATGCAGTTCCCGTACCGCGAGCACATGATCAACCTGCTCGACACCCCCGGCCACGAAGACTTCTCCGAAGACACCTATCGCACCTTGACGGCCGTGGACTCGGCGCTGATGGTGCTCGACGGCGGTAAAGGTGTAGAGCCGCGTACCATCGCCCTGATGGACGTGTGCCGCCTGCGCGATACGCCCATCGTCAGCTTCATCAACAAACTCGACCGTGACATCCGCGACCCGATCGAACTGCTCGACGAAATCGAGGCCGTTCTGAAGATCAAGGCCGCGCCGATTACCTGGCCTATCGGCTGCTACCGTGACTTCAAGGGTGTGTACCACCTGACCGGTGACTACATCATCGTCTACACACCGGGCCATGGCCACGAGCGTACCGAAGCCAAGATCATTCGCAAGCTGGACTCGGACGAAGCCCGCGCTCACCTGGGCGACCAGTACGACGCGTTCGTCGAGCAGCTGGAGCTGGTGCAAGGCGCCTGCCACGAGTTCGACCAGGACGAGTTCATCAACGGTCAACTGACCCCTGTGTTCTTCGGTACCGCACTGGGTAACTTCGGTGTCGACCATGTGCTCGATGCCGTCGTCGACTGGGCGCCGCGTCCGCTGGGCCGTGTCGCCCACGAGCGTACCGTCGAGCCCGTGGAAGAGAAATTCACCGGCTTCGTGTTCAAGATCCAGGCGAACATGGACCCGAAACACCGCGACCGTATCGCCTTCATGCGCATCTGCTCGGGCAAGTACGAAAAGGGCATGAAAATGCGCCACGTGCGGCTGAACAAGGACCTGCGCATCGGTGATGCGCTGACCTTCTTCTCTTCCGAGCGTGAGCAGCTGGAAGAGGCCTTTGCCGGCGACATCATCGGCCTGCACAACCATGGCACCATCCAGATCGGTGACACCTTCACCGAAGGCGAGGCACTGGGCTTCACCGGTATCCCGCACTTCGCCCCGGAACTGTTCCGCCGCGTGCGCCTGAAAGACCCGCTGAAATCCAAGCAGTTGCGTCAGGGCCTGCAGCAACTGGCCGAAGAAGGTGCTACCCAGGTGTTCTTCCCCGAGCGCAGCAACGACATCATCCTCGGTGCGGTCGGTGTGCTGCAGTTCGACGTGGTGGCCAGCCGCCTGAAGGAAGAGTACAAGGTCGAGTGCGCCTATGAGCCCATCACCGTATGGTCGGCGCGCTGGATCGCCTGCGATGACAAGAAGAAGCTGGAGGAATTCCAGAACAAGGCCATGGAGAACCTGGCCATCGATGGTGGCGGGCACCTGACTTACCTGGCACCTACCCGGGTCAACCTGTCGCTGATGGAAGAGCGCTGGCCTGACGTCAAGTTCCGCGCCACGCGCGAGCACCACTGAGCGTAAAGGGCCCGGCCACTTCGGTGGCCAGGCCGTTGGGCGAACAGGGCGGCTCGACGCCCGTCTCGCTCATCTCAACCGTTCGACGCCGCTCCCGCAAGGGCAGGCATCAGTTGCCCGCCTTCACACTGGTCCAGATACGTGTCCTGATGCGGTCTATCTTGGCCGGCATCGCTTCAAGCGCGTACAACTTGCCCATCACCGCTTCGCTTGGATAGATCATGGTGTTGGCCTTGAGCGCCGGGTCAACCAGTGCATCGGCTTGCAGGTTGGCGTTGGCGTATTGCACGTGGTTGCTGATGGCGGCCATCACCTGCGGGTCAAGCAGGTAGTTCATGTAGGCATACCCGGCGTGTTCGTCCGGCGCATCGGCGGGCATGGCCACCATGTCGAACCACATCGGCGCCCCCTCCTTGGGTATCGAGTAGCCGACCTTGACCCCGTTCTGGGCCTCCTCGGCGCGATTTTTTGCCTGGAGCACATCCCCCGAGAACCCGACCACGACGCAGACGTCGCCATTGGCCAGGTCCGCCGTGTACTTGGATGAGTGGAAATAGCTGATGTACGGCCGCACCTGCATCAGCAGCGCCTTGGCCTTGTCGTAGTCGGCCGGGTTCTGGCTGTGGTGGGGCAGACCCAGGTAGTGCAGCGCGATGGGCAGCAACTCGGGGCCATTGTCCAGTACCGCCACGCCACACCCTTTGAGCTTGCTCATGTACTGCGGCTTGAAGATCAGGTCCCAGGAATCGACCGGCGCGTCGTCGCCCAATACGGCTTTGACCTTGTCGATGTTGTAGCCAATGCCCGTGCTGCCCCAGAGGTACGGGAACCCGTACTGGTTGCCCGGATCATTGCCTTCCAGTGCCTTGAGTAGCACCGGGTTGAGGTTCTTCCAGTTGGGCAACTGCGACTTGTCCAGCCGTTTGAGGGCTTTGCCCTGGATTTGCCGGGCCATGAAATGGTTGGACGGAAACACCACGTCGTAGCCGGAATTGCCGGTCATCAACTTGCCATCGAGGGTCTCGTTGCTGTCGTAGACGTCGTAGGTGGGCACGATGCCGGTGGCTTGCTGGAACTGCTTCAAAGTGTCGGGCGCTATATAACTGGACCAGTTGTAGATCTTGACGGTTTCTGCCGCGCTGGCCACGCTGGCGGCCAGCATCAAGGGGGCGATGATTAGCGTGCGCATGTCGGGTTACCTTGCTTTGTGTGTTGTTATCGAAGGCAGGCGATCAGCGGATCAGAAGATGAGTACGTAGGTCTTGCGCACGGTTTCCTGGATATCCCAGGTGCCGGTGCTGTTGGCCGGTAGCATCAATGCGTCTCCGGCTTCTATGACCAAGGGTTCGCCATCGTCAGGGGTGAAGGTGCAGCGGCCCTTGATGAAATGGCAGAACTCTTGTTGCGTGATTTGCCGTCGCCAGCGTCCTGGGGTGCATTCCCAGATGCCCGTTTCCACGCCATCGCTGCGTTGCACGCACGTGATCGATGTCACCGCCACGGGCTGGCCGAGGGGTACGGCAACAGGGCTGCTGGACTGCAAAACGGCGCTGTCTGCCCGTTTGAACTGAGTGATGCTCATGACAGGTCGATCCTGTTTGGGTGAAGAATCAGTGCATGAAGCCTTCCATGAAATCTGCCAGCTTGGTGGCCAGTTGCCGTCTCCATGGCGGTGTCGCGGGGTTGGCCAGGGTGCGATCCTCGTGGACGAAGCTCTGGATGATGGCGTTGTACCCCAGCCAGCGGCTGGGCTCCGCAGGCCAGCTGGCCAAGCTCGATAGCGGCCTGTTGTCGTGTACCCAGGGCTGTCCGGTAAGCGCGTTCTGCTGATTCAGGATAAGTGCGGCCAGGGTGCGACCGCCCAGGTTGGTCGCGCCTACGCCTTCGCCGCCATAGCCACCGGCCAACGCGATACCCCGCTGGCGGTCGCACAGCATGTGCGGCCGAAAGCGCCGCGCCATCCCCAGGTTGCCGCCCCACGAATGGGTGATGCGCACATGGCGCAGTTGTGGAAACAGCTCGCTGAACAGGTAGCGACGCAGCTCGATCTCATGGGCCTGGAGGTTGAAGTCCTCGCGTAACCTGCCACCGAAGCGGTAGCCACCTCGGGCACCGAACACCAGGCGATCGTCGGCGGTGCGCTGACCATAGGTCACTTGCCGGCTGCCCTCGCTGAAGGCTTGCCCCTGGTCGAGGCCGATCTGCGCCCACGTGGCTTGCGGCAAGGGTTCGGTGGCCACCATCAGGCTCTGAACCGGCAACTGGTGTTTGCCCAACGGCGGCAAGCTGGCGGCATAGCCTTCCACTGCCGGGACGATCCAGTTGCACCGCAGGCGTGCCAACGGGGTGGTCACTTCGCCAGGCTGCCAGTCCAGCGCCGGTGTGTTCTCGTAAATTGGCACCCCCATGGCCTCGACCGCGCTGGCCAGGCCACGGACGAGCTTGGCCGGCTGTATCGTGGCCGTGTGCGGACTGTAGATGGCGCCATAGGCGTTGCTCACGCGCAACTGGCCCTGCAGCTGTGCTGGGCGCAACCAGCGGTAATCGTCCTCGGTCATGCCCAGGTTGTACAAGTGGTCCAGGTAGGCACGCAGGCTTCGCTCCTGCTCGGGATACCGCGCCGCGCAGTACAACACGCCGCCCTTGCGGTAGTCGCAATCGAGCTGTTCGCGGTGCAAGACGCGCTGTACTTCGTCCGGAATGTCATGCAGCAGGTCGATGCTGGCGCGGCGCTGCAGCGGCGACAGGCTGGCCAGCAGGCGATCTTCACCCAGCAAATTGCCCATCAGCCATCCGCCGTTGCGCCCCGAGGCACCGAACCCGGCGATGTTGGCCTCGATCACCACGATGTTGAGGTGCGGCGCCTGGCGCTTGAGGTAGTAAGCGGTCCACAGGCCTGTGTAGCCAGCGCCGATGATGCAGACGTCGGCCTCGACGTTTTCACGCAGGGCAGGGCGCGCGCGCAGCGGCTCTTGCAGCTGGTCCATCCACAAGCTGAGGGTACGCAGGGGCTGCATGGGCCGGGCTCCACAAGCGGTCAGGTGATGGAGCGATGCTAGTGGGCAACGGCAGCGGTTGTCTTACGTGCGTGCACGCGAGGAAATCTGTTTGAGGTAGGCCTTGGGCGTCAGCCCGGTATGCTCGCGAAAGCACTTGTAGAACGCGGACAGCGAGTTGAAACCAGCGTTGAATGCCAGGTCATCGATGGACGCCTGGCCGCTATCAGTTGCCAGGATCGTCATCAGGTGCTGCAGGCGCGCCTGGTTGACGTAGCGATAAAAGCTCTGGCCCAGCACCTGGTTCAACAGGTAGGAGATCTGATTGCGGCTGTAACCGCTGGCCTGAGCGACCTGTTGCAGGCTCAGCTCAGGATCCAGGTACGGGCGTTGTCGCTGGAAGTAGTGTTCAAGGTCTTGCGCCATGGTCGACAACTGACGCGGGGACAGCCCTAGCCGGCTGGTGGCGGGCCGAGAAGTACGACGGGTGCTGCCGGCACTTTGCTGACGCACGAGTGTGGCGTACTCATTGACCTGCCAGATCAGGCCGTCCTTTACCGTGATCGCCTCGCTGGACTGGAACGCCACCAGGCCGTCCCCGCCCTGCACGGTGACCTGGTACTGAATGTACGCCGTACAGCCATCGACGCGGATACGGTCGCTGTGCACGATGTCCTCGCCGGCGGCATGGGGCAGGCAGGCGCTCACGTACGCACGCAGCTCGGCATGGCTCAGCACGCGATTCTGGAAGAAGTCGTGGTATTGAATGTCGGGGTGGTACAGCGCCATCATGCCATCGAGATCGCGATGCTTCCAGCACAGGTGGTAGCGCATCACGGTGTCGGCGGTGATCGGCGTCTGGGACGGGCCATCGGGCAGGGTCATGGCAGGATCATGCCTGTTCCCTGGCGTGGCGACAAGAATTGCAGAACACCTGATGCTAGAGGCCGATTCGCGCATTTTGCACGGTCAATAATTAACCTGTTTTTGTAACTCCTTGATTTAAAAGGGCGGGATTTTTTATGGCAACTGGCACAACGGCTGCAACGTTTAATGCGCGAATGGACTTCTCGCTAACAACACAGGCGACCACATCATGATCTCATCTGCCGACTATCCCGTTGTCGATACACAAAGCCGCTCAGGTGTTTCCTGGGCAGCGATCTTCGCTGGCGCAGCCGGTGCTGCTGCCATCTCTCTCCTTCTGGTAGTACTCGGTGCAGGGCTCGGCTTTGCCGCGACCTCGCCGTGGGCAGATGAAGGGGCCAGTGCCAAAGCCCTGGGTATTTCCACCATTGTCTGGTTGCTGCTGACCCAGATCATCGCTTCGGGCATGGGCGGCTACATTGCCGGCCGTCTGCGGGTGAAATGGGCCAATCTGCATGGTGACGAAGTGTATTTCCGCGACACTGCACACGGCTTCCTGTCGTGGGCCGTGGCTACCCTGGTGACGGCCATGCTGGTACTGGGTACCGCCGGCAACATCGTCGGTGCTGGTGCCAGTGGAGCGACTCAAGCGGCCGGCATGACCGCCGCTGCCGGTGGTGCTGCCGCCTCCAATGCCTCGGACGAGTCCCTGGACTACTTCGTGGACGGCCTGTTCCGTGGCGAGGGCCCAGCGCCTGTCAGCGATGATGCGGCCAATGGCGTTGCCGCTCGCATCCTGGCCAAAGGCTTTGCCGGTGACGGTGCCCTGGCACCTGAAGACCGTGCCTACCTGGCGCAGCTGGTTGCCCAGCGCACCCGCCTGTCCCAGCCGGAAGCTGAAGCGCGCGTCGACCAGGTCATGGCTCAAGTTCAACAACTGAAGACCGATGCCAAGCAGGCTGCAGACACCGCTGCCAAAGTGGCTGCCTGGACTGCCCTGTGGACCTTCGTGGCCCTGCTGTGCGGCGCCTTCTTCGCCAGCCTCGCCGCGCTGTACGGTGGTCGTCGTCGCGACCAGGTCCAGTGGCTCGAAGGCGACTACGTCGCTCACCGCACTATTCAACGCTAAGTAAGGAGAACGAACATGCGCTCGATATTGCTATGGATGCTGGGTGTACCGATTCCAATCATCATTCTGATTGCACTGTTCATGCACTGACGAAAAGGGCCGCTTAGCGGCCCTTTTCGTTTATGTCTTACTTGTCGATTTGCCGTCTTGCACCGGTTCTGAAAGCCAGTGAATTGGCAGCGGTCTTGCCGGCCCGCCGGACTGGCCGATCCATACCTTCCTTAGAGAAACTGCTCCGCATAGTGACAAGCTACCTGCCGGGTCTCCACCTGCCTGAACGCCGGTACATCATTGGCGCAGCGATCGGTCGCGTAGGGGCAGCGTTTGTGAAAAGCGCAGCCATCCGGCGGGTTGAGCGGGTTGGGCAGCTCGCCGGCAATGCGGATACGCGGTTTGGACGGATCTGGATGAATAGCGGGGGTGGCAGACAGCAGGGCCTGGGTATACGGATGCAGCGGCTTTTCGTAGATGTCGGCTTTGGGCCCCATCTCCGCCGGTCTGCCCAGGTACATGACCAGTACATCGTCGGCCACGTGCCGTACTACCGCCAAGTTGTGGGAAATGAACACGTAACCGGTACCGTACTGCTGTTGCATGTCCATGAACAAATTCAGCACCTGGGCCTGGATCGACACATCCAGCGCAGACGTCGGCTCGTCGGCCACCAACACTTTGGGCTGCAACATCATGGCCCGTGCCAGCGCGATACGCTGGCGTTGTCCACCCGAGAACATGTGCGGATAGCGCTGGTAATGCTCCGGGCGCAGCCCCACCTGCTCCATCATCTTCTGCACCCTGTCACGCCGCTGCGCCTTGCTCAGCGTGGTGTTGATCAGCAACGGCTCGGCCAACTGGTCACCGATCTTCTGCCGCGGGTTGAGCGAGGCGTAAGGGCTTTGGAAGACCATTTGTACGTCCCGGCGCAGTTGCTTGCGCTCGACCTTGCTGGCACCGGTTACCTCGGTACCTGCGATCTGCAGCGAGCCAGAGGTGGGCTGCTCGATCAGGGTCAGGGCGCGGGCCAGGGTCGACTTGCCGCAACCGGACTCGCCGACCACCGCCAACGTCTTGCCCGCCTCCAGCTCGAACGAAACGCCATTGAGCGCGCGTACCAGCGCATGGCCCTTGAACAACCCGCGGGAGACTTCGTAATGCCGGGTCAGGTCCCGGGCCGATAGAACGACGGCCATCACGCCACCTCCTGGTTCAGTGGGTAGAAACAGCGGGCCAGGCTCTGGGCTTTGGGGTCCAGGGCCGGGCGCTGGTGTCGACAGTTATCCTGCACATACGGGCAACGCGGCGACAGCAGGCAACCCGTGGGGCGGTCATAGCGGCCTGGAACGATGCCGGGCAGGGTGGCCAATCGCTCGGCACCCAGGCTGTGCTCGGGGATCGCCGCCAGCAGGGCTTCGGTATAGGGGTGGGCAGGGATGTCGAACAGCTCTGGCACCTGGCCCACCTCCACGGCCTGGCCTGCATACATCACGCACACCCGGCGCGCGGTCTCGGCCACGACCGCCAGGTCATGGGTAATCAGGATCAGGGCCATGTTGCGCTCCTGCTGCAGGTTGACCAGCAGCTCCATGATCTGCGCCTGGATGGTCACGTCCAGCGCCGTGGTCGGCTCGTCGGCGATCAGCAGCTTGGGCTCGCCGGCAATGGCCATGGCGATGGCCACCCGTTGGCTCATGCCGCCGGACAGTTGATGCGGATAGGCGTCCAGGCGACTCTCGGCGGCCGGGATCTCGACCTTCTGCAGCAGTTCCAGGGCCCGTTGTCGCGCCGCCTTGCCCTTGAGGCCCAAGTGTTGACGCAGCACTTCTTCGATCTGATAACCCACGGTGTAGCTGGGGTTCAGGGCCGTCATCGGGTCCTGGAAGACCATGGCGATATCCTTGCCCACCACCTTGCGCCGTTGCCGGCCGCTGAGGGTAAGCATGTCGGTACCGTCGAAGGTCATGGCATCGGCGGTGATCCGGCCCGGGGCCTCGACCAGGCCCATCAGGGCCATCATGGTCACCGATTTGCCCGAGCCGGACTCGCCGACGATGGCCAGGATTTCGCCGGCATGAACCTGCAAGTCCAGCCCGTCCACCACCGGCACGGCGTCCGCGTCGCCAAAACGCACGTTGAGGTTGTTGATCTGCAACAAAGACATGGGTGTGCTCCTCAGGCGGCGTTCTTGAGTTTGGGGTCGAGCGCATCGCGCAGGCCATCACCCATCAGGTTGATCGCCAGTACGCTGAGCAGAATGGTCAGGCCCGGCAGGCTCACCACCCACCAGGCGCGCTCGATGTAATCCCTTGCCGAGGCCAGCATGGTGCCCCACTCCGGCGTCGGGGGTTGCACGCCAAGGCCCAGGAAACCCAAGGCGGCGGCATCGAGGATGGCCGAGGAAAAGCTCAAGGTGGCCTGCACGATCAGCGGCGCCATGCAGTTGGGCAGCACGGTCACGAACATCAGGCGCCACAGCCCAGCGCCCGCCAGCCGGGCGGCGGTGACGTAGTCGCGGTTAAGCTCGCCCATCACGGCGGCGCGGGTCAGGCGCACGTACGAGGGCAGCGAGACGATGGCAATGGCGATCACGGTGTTGATCAGGCCAGGGCCGAGGATGGCGACGATGGCAACGGCCAGCAGCAGCGAGGGCAGGGCCAGCATCACGTCCATCAGGCGCATGATCGAAGGGCCGACGAAGTGCGGGAAGAAGCCTGCCAGCAACCCGAGGAGAATGCCGGGGATCAGCGATATCACCACCGATGACAAGCCGATCAGCAAGGACAGGCGCGCCCCCTGGATCAAGCGCGAGAGCAGGTCGCGGCCAAGCTCATCGGTGCCCAGGATGAACTGCCAGGTGCCGCCCTCCAGCCACACCGGAGGGGTGAGCAGAAAATCGCGGTACTGCTCGCTGGGGTCGTGGGGGGCGACCCAGGGCGCGAACAGCGCGCAGAACACCACCACGCACATGAACGCCAGGCCCATCACCGCGCCCTTGTTGCGCGCGAAGGCCTGCCAGAATTCCTTGTAGGGCGAGGGGTAGAGAAGGCTCTGGTCCACTGGGCTGACCGGGGACAGGTTTTTTGCAGTCGGGTTGGTCATGACGGGGCCTCAGCGCTGATGACGGATGCGTGGGTTGGCCAGGCCGTAGAGGATGTCCACGACGAAGTTGACCAGGATCACCAGGCAGGCAATCAACAGAATGCCGTTCTGGACCACGGGGTAGTCACGGGCACCGATGGCTTCGATCAGCCATTTGCCGATGCCCGGCCAGGAGAAGATGGTTTCGGTCAACACTGCACCGGCCAGCAAGGTGCCGACCTGCAGGCCGAACACGGTCAAGACGGGAATCAGGGCGTTGCGCAAGCCGTGCATGAACACGACCCGGGCCGGGGAAAGCCCTTTGGCGCGCGCCGTGCGGATGTAGTCCTCGCGCAGCACTTCGAGCATGGAGGAGCGCGTCATGCGTGCGATCACGGCCAGCGGGATGGTACCGAGGACGATGGCCGGCAGAATCAGGTGCATCACCGCATCCTTGAACGAACCCTCTTCATCGCTGAGCAGGGTGTCGATGAGCATGAAGCCGGTCTTGGGTTCGATGTCATAGAGCAGGTCGATGCGCCCGGATACCGGGGTCCAGCCCAGGCTCACCGAGAAGAACATGATCAGGATCAGGCCCCACCAGAAGATCGGCATCGAGTAGCCGGCAAGCGAAATCCCCATCACCCCATGGTCGAACAGCGAGCCGCGCTTGAGCGCGGCGATCACCCCGGCCAGCAAGCCGACCACGCCGGCGAATAGCAGGGCGGCCATGGCCAGTTCCAGGGTAGCCGGGAACAAGGTGGTGAACTCGCTCCATACGCTCTCGCGCGTGCGCAGCGACTCGCCCAGGTCGCCCTGGGCCAGCTTGCCGATGTAGTCCAGGTACTGGGCTGGCAACGGTTTGTTCAGGCCCAGCCGTTCCATGGCCTGGGCATGCATTTGCGGGTCCACCCTGCGTTCGCCCATCATCACTTCCACCGGGTCACCGGGGATCAGGCGTATCAGCGCGAAGGTCAGCAAGGTGATGCCGAAAAAGGTCGGGATCAACAGGCCGAGGCGCCGGGCAATAAAACTCAACATGGTCGCAGTTACCTCATCAGGCCGCATGGCAGGTACCTGCCACGGCAGTGCCGCCGTTGCCATAAAGCAACGGCGGTCGTTGTTGTTCTACTTCACTCGGGTGGTAGCGAAGTTGTTGCTGGTCAAGGGGCTGATCACGTAGCCCTCCACGTTGTCACGCATGGCCGTGAACACCTTGGGGTGGGCCATGCTGATCCAGGGCTGGTCCTCATCGTACACCGTCAATGCCTCGCTATAGAGCCTGGCACGCTCGTCGTTGTCGCTCACCTCGCGGGCGCGGGTGATCAGTGCCTGGAATTTCGAGTTGCACCAGCGTGCATAGTTCTCGCCATTGCTGGCCGCCTCGCAGCTAAGCAAGGGGGTGAGGAAGTTGTCCGGGTCGCCGTTGTCGCCGGCCCAGCCACTGGACACCAGGTCCGCCTCGCCTTTCTTGGCACGGCGCAGCATTTCGGCCCATTCCATGACACGGATATCCAGTTTCAGGCCGATCTGCGCCAGGTCGGCCTGAAGCATCTCGGCGGACAGTCGCGGGTTTGGGTTGGTCGGGCCGCCGCCATTGCGGGTGAACAGGGTGATGACCGTGCCCTGGGGCACACCGGCTTGTTTAAGCAGCGCACGCGCTTGGTCCAGATCGCGTGGCGGGTTCTGGTTGGCGGTGTTATAGCCGATCATCGAAGGGGGATACGGGTTGACGCCGACCAGCGCATTGCCTTTGCCGAACAGCTGGTCAACGTGGGTCTGGCGGTCGAAGGCCATGTTGATCGCCTTGCGCACGCGTACATCACTCAGGTACGGATGCTGGGTGTTCATGGCAATGTAGCCGGTCACCAGCGCTTCGGTCTGCGCGACCTTCAGGCGCGGATCCGCCATGATCGACGGCACATCGTCCGGTTTGGGATACAGCGCAACCTGGCACTCGTTGGCGCGCAACTTCTGCAGGCGGACGTTACTGTCGGTGGCGATGGCGAAAACCAGGGCATCGGCGGGCGGCTTGCCACGGAAGTAGTCCGGGTTGGGCTTGAAGCGCACCTGGGCATCCTTGTTGTAGCGCTGGAAAATGAACGGCCCGGTGCCGATTGGCTTGCTGTTGAGCTCTGCCGTTTTGCCGGCTGCCAGCAACTGATCGCCGTACTCGGCGGAATAGATGGACGTGAAGCCCATGGCCATGTCGCGCAGGAAAGGCGCCTCGGGCCGGGTCAGGGTGATCACCACGGTGTAGTCGTCGGTCTTGTCCACCGACTTGAGCAACGATTTGAAGGCCATGCTCTCGAAGTAGGGGTAGCCGATGCTGGTCTTGTCGTGCCAGGGGTGGTTCGGGTCAAGCTGGCGGCGCAAGCTCCAAAGCACATCGTCGGCGTTCAGATCGCGGCTGGGCTTGAAATAGTCGGTGGTGTGGAACTTGACCCCACGGCGAAGGTGGAAGGTATAGGCCAGGCCGTCGGCAGAAATGTCCCAGCGCTCGGCCAGGGCTGGTTGTACATCCGTGGTGCCGGGCTTGAAGTCCACCAGGCGGTCGAAGAGGGTTTCAGCTGCAGCGTCGGACGTCACCGCCGTTGTGTATTGCACCACGTCGAACCCTTCGGGGCTTGCCTCGGTGCACACCACCAGCGGCTTGGCGGCCAGCTGAGACGTACTGCCCAGGATCAGCGTTGCCAGCAACAGCCGCAGTGCCGATGTCTTCTTGGTCACAGCTTGCATGGATCAATTCTCCCTGCGTTGTGCTCCAGCCTGACGCCCGACCCGCTGGCAAGCGGGCCGGGCGGCCGGTCAGAGGATGTTGAACGGAATGGTGGTCACGAGCCTGAATTCGTTCAGGCTGCCATCGCCCTGTGCCTTGCTTGCGCGGTGCGTGGTGTAGGTAGCGCGGATGCTGGTGTCCTTGAGCGGTCCGCTCTGTACCGCGTAGCTGGTGCCGATGCCCCACTCGTAATGGGTCTCGCCATCGAGGCCTTGGACGTCGTAGGCGCTGCCTCGGTAATGGGTGCCGTCGATGCCCCAGCCACGCGCGTTGTACAGGTTGAATTTCAGCCCTGGCACGCCGTAGTAGGCCATGTTGAGCACATAGGATAGCTGCAGCGATTTCTCGTTCGGGCCGTTGAAGTCCGACAGCAGCGAGTTGGCCAGGTAGATGCCGTTGGTTTCGTGGAGGTAGTCGAAATACTCGTTGCCATTGACCTGCTGCCAGGCGGCGGTAAGGGTGTGCGCCTGATGGGTCAGGCCCAGCGACAGGCTGTAGGTATCGTTGTCGATGTCGCCCATCTTGCGGCTGCCGGCGTCCACCGTCTTGTAGTAGTTAAGGCCCGTGGACAGGCTGAGCACGGCGCTGTCGCCGAACAGGTGATTGGCGCCGAAATAGTACTGGTTCCAGAAATCGTCGACCTTGGTGGCGTACAGGCTGGTGGTCAGGCTCTTGAGGGGCTGGTAGTTGATACCGACCGTGCTGGCGCGGTCGGTTTCCACCCCGGCCGCCCCGTATTCGCTGCGGAACTTGCTCAGGCTCTGCTCGGTACGTGGCGAGACCCGGTCGAAGGTACCCAGGTCGAACGTCAGGTTGTCGAATTCAGCGCTGTGCAGGAACGCGCCCTGGAAACTGGAGGGCAGGGCGCGGTTGCCGATGAAAGCGATCATCGGGGTATCGACGGCCTGACGACCGAGGGTCAGGGTGGTATTGGATATACGCGCCTTGACGTTGCCCAACCCCAGTTTGCTCCACTGGCCGATGGCATCGCCGTCGCTGTGGGTCAGGGTACGGTTGTTGGGTCCTGCAATCGCTTCGCGATCCTGCTGCAGGGCGATGGCATTGTAGCCGGCTGCCTCCACGGCAAAGCCCACCGTGCCCTGGGTAAAGCCCGAGGTGTAATTGAGGATGGTGCCCTGCACCCAGTTTTCACGCGTGTGGGTGGGGTGACGGGTACCGTCGCTCTTGTAGTAGCGCCATAGCGGTGCGCGGGTGGCGCGTTCGCGGGCGTACCAGTTGCGCGTCGTCCCGCTCAAGCTCTGGCCATCGACGAAACCCTTGGCCTGCGCCTGGGCGCTTTGGGCTGCGACGGTGAGCGGCAGGTAGGCTTGGCTCTGTGGGTCGGCGTGGGCGGTGGAGGTTGCCGCGCCTATGGCTAACGCCAGCGCGCTCGAATTGAACAGTCTCACGATAGAAGCTCCTTTTCATTTCTAGTTATTGCCGGCCTTGTGGGCCGGGTGGGTGTTGCCGTGTTGCCTGGAGCGCCCCGGGATCACCGAGGCTGAAGCGGACGATGGTCAGGCATGGCGCGCGGGTCTCCCCACCTGCGCGCCACGCCTGCCCGGCGGTGCTAATCGACGCTGACGCCGGAAAAATCGTTGCGCCCGAACGGGCTGACCTTGAACCCGGACACTTGGGTGCTCAGGGGCTGATTGACAGTTGAATGGGCGACTGGCGTGATCGGAACCTGCTGCTTGAGCCGCTGCTGGGCTTGCTGATAGAGCGTGGTGCGCTGGGCCTGGTCGGTGACCTGCTTGGCCTGCTTGACGAGGCTGTCGTACTGCGGGTCGCACCATTGCGAGTAGTTGTTGCTGCCAATGGCATCGCAGCTGTACAGCGTGCCCAGCCAGTTGTCGGGGTCGCCGTTGTCACCGGTCCATCCGATCAGCGCCACATCGTGCTCACCGCTCTTGAGGCGCTTGATGTATTCGCCCCATTCGTAGCTGACGATGCGCACTTTGAAGCCCAGCTTGCTCCAATCGGCTTGGAGCATTTCGGCCATCAGCTTGGCGTTAGGGTTGTAGGGGCGTTGCACCGGCATGGCCCACAGGGTGATTTCGGTGCCGGGCTTGACCCCGGCCTGCTCGAGCAGCTGGCGGGCTTTGTCCGGGTCATGGGGTGCATCGGTGATGCTGGTGTCGTAGGACCATTGTGTGGGTGGCATCGCGTTGACCGCCCGTTGCCCGGCTTGCTGGTACACCGCCTGCAGGATGGCTTGCTTGTTGACCGCCATGTCCATGGCCTGGCGCACCTCAAGCCGGTCGAATGGCGGGTGCTGGGTGTTGTAGGCGATATAGCCCAGGTTGAACCCTGCTTGCTGCAAGACCTGCACTTTGGGGTCCTGCTTGAGCCCTGGCAGGTCGGCCGGCCGCGGATGCAGGGTGACCTGGCACTCGTTGCGGCGCAGTTTCTGGATGCGCACCGACGGGTCGACATTGATCGAGAACACCAGGTTGTCGAGCTTCACCTGCTCGGGCGCCCAGTAGGCACGGTTGGCCTTGTAGCGGATCTGCGAGTCCTTCTGGTAACGCTGGAACACGAACGGGCCGGTGCCTATCGGTTGCTGGTTGATGTCGCTGGGCCGCCCGGTCTTGATCAGTTGCTCGGCGTATTCGGCGGACAGGATCGATGCAACGCTCATGGCCAGGTTCTGGATGAACGCGGCGTCTACCGTGTGCAGCGTGAACACCACGGTGTATGGGTCGGTCTTTTCGACGCCTGCGATGTTCTTGTCCAGGCCCATGCTGACGAAGTAGGGAAACTCGGTGGGGTAGGCCTTGCGAAACGGGTGCTGCCTGTCGAGCATGCGGTTGAAGGTGAACAGCACGTCGTCTGCGTTGAAGGGCCGGCTGGGGGTGAAGGCCTTGTTGCTGTGAAAGCTCACGCCTTCGCGCAGGTGAAAGGTGTAGCGCAGGCCGTTCTCGCTGACTTCCCAGCGGGTGGCCAGGGCAGGGTGCACCGCCGTGCCGCCGCGTTCGAACTCCACCAGGCGGTTGTAGATCGGCTGGGCGGCGTCATTGTCGGTGGCGGTGGTGTATTGGGCCGTATCGAAACCGGCCGGGCTGCCCTCGGAGCAGAACACCAGGTTGTTGGCCATCACCGCTGGCGTCTGGCCGACGAGGGCCAGGGCGAGCAGTGTAGAAAGTCGGGTCAGGTGGCGCATGCTAAGTCCTTTTGGGTGCGGGGCCGGCTCCGGGCACGAATCGCGGCAACAGTTCGCCTGTCCCGCACGCTTGGCAGCGGGACGACGGGGTATGGATTGGGTGGGTCAGGCGCCCGTCAGGCGGGCGCAGCCCTCAGGTTATTTGTCCACGCTGACGCCGTAGAACGCGTTCAGGGCAAATGGACTGATCTTGAAGTCCTTCACCTTGGCACTCATGGGCTGGTAGACGGTGGAGTGGGCGATCGGGGTGATCGGCACCTGTTCCTTGAGGATGTGCTGGGCTTTCTGATAAAGCTCGGTGCGCTTGGCCTGGTCGGAGGTGGCCTTGGCCTGCTTGATCAAGTCATCGTAGGGCTTGTAGCACCACTTGGAGAAGTTGTTGCCGTCGATGGCGTCGCAGCCATACAAGGTGCCCAGCCAGTTGTCAGGATCGCCATTGTCCCCGCTCCAGCCAATGAGCATGGCGCCCTGTTCGCCCGCCTTGGAGCGCTTGATGTACTCGCCCCATTCATAGCTGACGATCTTGGCCTTGATACCGACCTTGGCCCAGTCTGCCTGGAGCATCTCGGCCATCAGCTTGGCGTTGGGGTTGTACGGGCGCTGGACCGGCATGGCCCAAAGAGTGATTTCGGTGCCGTCCTTGATGCCGGCTTCCTTGAGCAATTGGCGGGCCTTGTCGGGGTCGTAGGGAGCGTCCTTGATGCTGCTGTCATACGACCACTGGGTCGGCGGCATGGCATTGACCGCCAGCTGGCCTGCCCCCTGGTACACCGACTCGATGATTTTCTGCTTGTCCACGGCCATGTCCAGCGCCTGGCGCACCTTGAGCTGGGCCATGGGGTTGGGCTGGTTGCTGCCCTTGACCTGGTCCATCACGTTGTAGGCGATGTAGCCCAGGTTGAAGCCCGCCTGCTGGGGCATCTGCAGCTTGGGGTCCTGCTTGAGCGGTGCGATATCGGCCGGGCGCGGGAACAGCGTGACCTGGCACTCGTTCTTCTTGAGTTTCTGCATGCGCACCGAAGCATCGGTGGTGATGGCGAAGATCAGGTTGTCGATCTTCACGTCCTCGGGTTTCCAGTAGTCCTTGTTACCCTTGAAGCGGATCTGCGCGTCTTTCTGGTACTTGCTGAACACGAAGGGGCCGGTGCCGATCGGCTTCTGGTTGATGTCGGCGGCCTTGCCGTTCTTGAGCAACTGGTCGGCGTACTCGGCGGACTGGATGGAGGCGAAGCTCATGGCCAGGTTCTGGATGAAAGCGGCGTCGACGTCGTTGAGGGTGAACTTGACCGTGTGGTCGTCAAGTTTCTCGACCCCGGCAATGTTCTTGTCCATGCCCATGTCGGTGAAGTACGGGAACTCGGTGGGGTAGGCCTTGCGGAACGGATGGTCCTTGTCGAGCATGCGGTTGAACGTGAACAGCACGTCGTCTGCATTGAACGGGCGGGTGGGCTTGAAGTAATCGGTGGTGTGGAACTTCACGCCTTCGCGCAGGTGGAAGGTGTAGGTCTTGCCATCGTCGGCGACCTCCCAGCGCGTTGCCAGCCCAGGAATGACCGCGGTGCCGCCTCGCTCGAACTGAGTCAACCGGTTGAAAACCGTTTCGGCCGAGGCGTCGAAATCGGTACCGGTGGTGTATTGCCCCGGGTCGAAACCGGCCGGGCTGCCTTCTGAACAGAACACCAGGTTGGAAGCGGCGACGGCCGACGGGGCGCCGGTGAGCAAACCTGCGCCTAGCAGGAACGGAATGACTGCATGTTTGAGCATGTTGGCCTCATTGTTGTCATTGTTCAGAAGAGGCGGCCTCGTGAGCCGACCTGCGGATACTTATGCAGGGGTGGGCCCAATGCAATATGCACAAGCTTAGTCGGGACTTGAAATGTGGCACGGGAGTACATGAATGTCGCATCGGTGTAACTTTTGACGGAGTTAAACGTTTGCGAGGGCAGAATGCTGGCTTTTTGCAGAATATTGCTGATTAGAGGAAGATGTCGGGAAAGGCTTAAGAGGGTGTAGGAAATCTCTTAAATGCGGGCTACCCGTTAGGGGAAGAATAAAAGCCCTGGCGGGCCGGTGAAGGCGCCAGGGCATCTGCTGCTGGTCAGGGGCTGGCCTTGGACCTACCCCTGCCCCCTTGAGGTCAGGGCATCTGAACTTCGATCAAGCCATCGGCGTTCATGCTCACTTCGCTGGTGCCCGCCTCGATGTCTGGCGCGGGCGCAGCCTCGTCTGCTGCCATGGCTTTCATCGCCATCGGCGCACTGCGCAGGTAAGGACGTGGATAGCCGCTGCTGTTCAAGTTGAGGCTGACCACCTTGTAACCGCTGCCGCCCAGGGCTTCGGTGGCCAGCTGGGCGCGCGCCTTGAACGCGTCGACGGCCTCCTTGAGCAGCGCGTCTTCGCTGGACTTGCGGGTAGCCGGTGCGATGGAGAAGTCCATGCCGCCCATTTTCAGGTCTTGCAGCAGCTCGGCGGTGAGCTGTGAAAGCGCCGGGAAGTCCGCGCTTTCGAGCCGCAGCTCGGCACGCTCGCGCCAGCCGGTGATTTTCTGGCCCTTGGTGTCGTACACCGGGTAGCTGTTGCGGCTGCCCTGGCTGATCTTGACGTCCTTGACCTGGCGCGACTGCTGCACGGCCTTGTTCATGGTCTCGGTGATCTGCTTGGCAAGCTTGCTCGGGTCGGTGTTCTGCGCTTCGCTGTAGAGGGTCACGACCATTAGGTCGCGTGCCACTTCCTTGCTCACTTCGGCGCGCAGCGACACCTGGTTGAAGCGCGGTTCATCGGCGGCCAGCGCTGGCAGGCTGGCCAGCAGACCGCAGGACAAGAGAAGGGCAGCGCCGCGACGTTGGATTAGCATAAGGTGCTCCTTGGCAGATGAAAGCGTGGGGTGTGGCCATCCATTCCACGCATGGCCCATCAGACCGGGAACAGTGTAGTGGGTTCAGCGCTGGCCCCATGAAGCTGTGACAAAGTGTGGCGGTTTGCCGCATCACTGCAGCAGCATGTCCCGCTTCGGTATACTCCAGCCGATTTTCTGGAGCACTCATCAGGAGAGCTCATGCTCGCCGCCGTACAACCGCTGTCCGCTACACGCCAGAACCTCTGGCGACTGACCGTCATTCGCGTTCTTGTGTTGGCCGCCCAGGCCGGCTCGGTGGGCGTGGCCTACTGGACCGAGCTGTTGCCACTGCCCTGGCTGTCGCTGGCCGGCACCCTGGCCTTGTCCTCGCTGCTGTGCGCCTTCACGGCGCTGCGCCTGCGCCTGTCGCTGCCGGTCACCGAACTCGAATATGCCCTGCAACTGGCGTGCGACCTGTTGATACACAGCGCCCTGCTGTACTACTCCGGCGGCTCGACCAATCCCTTCGTGTCCTACTACCTGGTGCCGCTGGCGATCGCGGCGGTTACGCTGCCCTGGCTGTATTCGCTGATTCTGTCGGGCATCGCGCTGACGGCCTACAGCCTGCTGCTGGTGCAGTTCTACCCGCTCGAAGGCCTGCCCCTGGCACGGGACAAGATGCAGGTCTACGGCATGTGGCTGAGCATTGCGCTGGCCGCGGCGGTGATCACGTTCTTTGCCGCGCGCATGGCCGAGGAACTTCGGCGCCAGGAGCACCTGCGCTCGGAGCGGCGCGAAGAAAGCCTGCGCGATGAGCAGTTGCTGGCCGTGGCCACCCAGGCTGCGGGCGCAGCCCACGAGCTGGGTACGCCGCTGGCGACGATGAGCGTGTTGCTCAACGAGATGCGCCAGGATCACACCGATCCGCTGCTGCAGGAAGACCTGCAGATCCTTCAGGACCAGGTCAAGCTGTGCAAGGAAACCCTGCAACAGCTGGTTCGCGCAGCCGAGGCCAATCGCCGGCTGGCCATCGTCGAGCAGGAGGTCACCGTCTGGCTTGACGAGGCCCTCAACCGCTGGCACCTGATGCGCCCGGAAGCCAGTTACCGCTTCCAGCGCCTGCGTGATGGTCTCGTCCCACGGCTGACGCCGCCGCCTGACCTGACCCAGGCGCTGCTCAACCTGTTGAACAACGCCGCCGATGCCTGTCCCGATGACCTGGAGGTGCGCCTGGATTGGGATCACCAGGACATCGTCATCAGCATCCGCGACCATGGCCCTGGCGTACCGCCAGCCATCGCCGAAGCCATTGGCAAACCTTTCATTACCACCAAGGGCAAGGGCTTCGGCCTGGGCCTGTTCCTGAGCAAGGCCAGCGTTACCCGTGCGGGTGGCTCAGTGAAACTCTATAGTCATGAACAAGGTGGCACCCTGACCGAATTGCGCCTGCCCTACGGCACGCGAGGAGAAGCATGATGAGTGAAGAAAACCAGGTTGAAACCGAAGAGCTGCCGCACCTGCTGCTGGTGGACGACGATGCTACCTTTACCCGGGTGATGGCCCGGGCCATGAGCCGCAGGGGCTTTCGGGTGAGCACCGCCAGCTCGGCCGAAGAAGGTTTGATCCTGGCCCAGCAAGACCTGCCGGACTACGCCACGCTCGACCTGAAAATGGACGGGGATTCGGGCCTGGTGCTGCTGCCCAAGCTGCTGGAGCTGGACCCGGAAATGCGGGTCGTCATCCTGACCGGGTACTCGAGCATCGCCACGGCAGTGGAAGCGGTCAAGCGCGGCGCTTGCAACTACCTGTGCAAGCCGGCTGACGCTGACGACGTGCTGGCGGCCTTGTTGTCCGAGCACACCGACCTGGACACGCTGGTGCCGGAAAACCCCATGTCCGTGGACCGTCTGCAGTGGGAACACATCCAGCGTGTGCTCAATGAGCACGAGGGCAACATCTCGGCGACCGCGCGCGCGCTGGGCATGCACCGCCGGACATTGCAGCGCAAATTGCAGAAGCGGCCAGTGCGGCGTTGAATGCTGCTGCAGGCGTGATCTTGGCGGACGCCGGACCGGCCGCGATGAGCCCTGATGCACTGGGGCTGCGAGGTTGAAATCCTGCGGCCGCTGTGCGGCCCATCGCGTCCGGTTCAGTACTCCAGCAGGGCCGCTTGCAAGGCCATATCGGCACAATGCCCGCAAATCCTGGCCGTTGGCGTATCATTAGCCCCCTAACGGCAACCCCCCTTTCAGGATTGTGCGCCCATGCTCGCCCTTCTCATCCAGACGCTGAACATCACGGCGCCCGTTTTCGCCATGTTGTTTCTGGGCGTGTTGCTTCGCCGTATCCACCTGATCGACGACAACTTCAACAAGGTCGCTTCGCAACTGGTGTTCAACGTCTGCATGCCGGCCTTGCTGTTTCTGGGCATCTATCATGCCGACCTGGCGGCTGCGGTACGGCCTGGGATCATGCTCTATTTCACGGTGGCCACCCTGGCCGGATTTGCCATCGCCTGGGGCATGGCCGTCTGGCGCAGCCCGTGGGCCGACCGAGGCATCTACACCCAGGGGGCCTTTCGCGGCAACAACGGCGTGATTGGCCTGGCACTGGCCGCAAGCTTGTACGGCGACTATGGCATCTCATTGGGTGCAGTGTTGGCCGGGTTAGTGATCCTGTTGTACAACTCGTTGTCTGCCATCGTGCTGGCGGTCTACAGCCCCGATCTGAAGTCCGACCCGTGGAGCATCCTCAAAAGCATCCTGAAAAACCCCCTGATCCTCAGCGTGCTGGTCGCCATTCCCATGGCCTACGGGCAGGTACCGTTGCCAAATTGGCTGCTTACCTCCGGTGATTACCTGGCGCAGATGACGCTGCCCCTGGCCCTGATCTGCATTGGCGGCACCCTGTCGCTGACGGCTCTGCGCGACAGCGGTCGGCTGGCCGTGGACGCCAGCCTGGTAAAAATGGCCTGGTTGCCGCTGATCGGTACCCTTGGTGCCTGGCTTTGTGGTTTTCGCGGGGCCGAACTGGGCATCCTGTTCCTCTACATCGGTAGCCCTACCGCAGCGGCCAGCTACGTGATGGCGCGTGCGGCCAACGGCAACCATGAACTGGCCGCTTCGATCATCGTGATCACCACGCTGATGGCCGCGATCACCACCAACATTGGTATTTTCATCTTGCAGTGGGGCGGATGGATCTAGATCCTTGACTGCAAACAACAGCAACAGCATTGCCTCACTGAGCGAAAGGACACTTCATGCAAGACCAGAGCACGCCCGAGCGGTTACAGCGCGGGCTGAAGAATCGTCACATCCAGCTGATCGCGCTCGGCGGCGCCATCGGCACGGGGTTGTTCCTGGGCATTGCCCAGACCATCCAGCTGGCCGGCCCCTCGGTCTTGCTGGGCTATGCCATTGCTGGCCTGATGGCTTTCCTGATCATGCGCCAGCTTGGGGAAATGGTCGTCGAAGAGCCGGTCGCCGGTAGCTTCAGCCATTTTGCCCACCAGTACTGGAGCGAGTTCGCAGGCTTCGTGTCTGGCTGGAACTACTGGGTAGTCTACGTGTTGGTCGGCATGGCCGAGCTGACGGCGGTGGGTATCTACGTCCAGTACTGGTGGCCTGAGTTTCCAACCTGGGCCACGGCCGCGATCTTCTTCGTGGTGATCAACCTGATCAACCTCACCCAGGTGAAGGTTTATGGTGAGATGGAGTTCTGGTTCGCCTTGGTAAAAATCGTCGCCATCGTCAGCATGATAGGCTTTGGCGCCTGGTTGCTCAGCACCGGCAGCGGCGGCCCGGATGCCAGTGTGGCCAACCTGTGGCAATACGGCGGGTTCTTCCCCAACGGCGTGACCGGCCTGGTCATGGCCCTGGCCGTGATCATGTTTTCGTTCGGTGGCCTGGAACTGGTAGGCATCACGGCCGCCGAGGCCGACAATCCGCGCCAGAGCATTCCCAAGGCCACCAACCAGGTGGTCTACCGGATCCTGATCTTCTACATCGGCGCGCTTGCGGTACTGCTTTCGCTGTACCCCTGGCAGAAAGTGGTACAAGGCGGTAGCCCGTTCGTGATGATCTTCCATGAACTGGACAGCGACCTGGTCGCGACCATCCTCAACATCGTGGTCCTGACAGCGGCGCTGTCGGTTTATAACAGTTGCGTGTACGCCAACAGCCGCATGCTGTTCGGCCTGGCCAGCCAAGGCGATGCCCCACGTCAGTTGCTCAAGGTCAGCCGCAGCGGTGTTCCCCTGGCAGCTTTAGGCATTTCTGCCCTGGCCACGGGCCTGTGCGTGGTGATCAATTACCTGATGCCCGGCCAAGCCTTTGGCCTGCTGATGGCACTGGCGGTGTCGGCATTGGTGATCAACTGGGCCAGCATCAGCATCACCCACCTCAAGTTCCGCAAGGCCAAGCGCGCGGCAGGGGTACAGCCGTTCTACCAGAGCTTGGGTCATCCGTTCACCAACTACCTGTGCCTGGCCTTCATCGTACTGATTTTGGTGGTGATGTACCTGACGCCACCTATTCGCATCTCCGTGATGTTGATCCCGGGCTGGATCCTGCTGCTGTGGGTAGCCTTCAAGTTGAAGAAGGCTCGTCAGGCCAGCCGCTGACCTGACGCTCGGTACTCAATGCTGGCGGCGCCAGGCGCGCACCGTGGTGTACACCAACACCACCGCCAGCACGGGCAATACATAGAGCAGCATCAGGCGCTCCAGGCGCTCGGCCAGGGGCATGCCCATGGTGAACGCGGCGATGTGCAGGCCGTAGGCCAGGTACAGGCACAGGAACACCAGCCCTTCGGCGCGGGTGATGCGATAACCCGAATAAAACACCGGCAAGCTCAACGCGGCCACGCCCAGCATGACGGGCAGGTCGAAATCCAGCGCATTGGGCGAAATCGACAAGGGCTCGGGGGGCACCACGGCGGTCAGGCCCAACACGCCCAGCAGGTTGAACAGGTTGCTGCCGATCACCGTGCCCACGGCGATCTCGCGTTCACCGCGCAAGGCAGCGATCAGGGCTGCCGCCAGTTCCGGCAACGATGTGCAGATGGCAACCACCGTAAGGCCGATGACGCGCTCGGACAGGCCCAGGTCGGTGGCCACCTCCACGGCAGCGTCGAGCAGCAGATGACCGGCCAGGCTCAGCAGCCCCAGGCCTGCCATCACCAACAGCAGCGCTGCGCACCAGAAGCGCGCCGGGCTTTGTGGCACAGATGCCGGGGCAGGGTAGGTGCGTGCGTAGTGACGGGACTGGTGCCAGAGCATGGCCAGATAACCCACCAGCCCCAGCAGCAGCAACACGCCTTCAACGCGGCCCAGATAGCCATTGGCAGCCAACCCGTAGACCAAGGCACTGGCCAGGATCATCAACGGGATGTCCAGGCGTACCAGCTGGCGAGACACGCGAAGAGGAATGACCAGTGCTGCCAGGCCAAGAATGGCCAGCACATTGAAGATGTTGCTGCCGATGACGCTGCCCACGGCAACGTCCGGTGCGCCTTGGTAGGCGGCCTGCAGGCTGAGGGTCAACTGGGGTGCGGTACTGCCGAATGCCACCAGGCTCAGCCCGATGATCAGCGGCCGGACATGAAGGCGTTGCGCCAGGCGCAGTGCAGCCCGTACCAGCAGTTCGGCGCCTGCGACCAACAGCAGCAAGGCGATGCCCAGCTGCAGCAGGCTGAACGTGGGGAGGGTGGCCAGATCGAAAATGGTAGGGCTCCTGGGCGTCAGTCACTAAGACCTTGTACTCGCACGCGCGCCGTTCCGCTACGCACCATGCCGATTTTTTCAGCGGCAGCCCGAGACAGGTCGATCAGTCGACTGCGGGCGTGCGGGCCGCGGTCATTGATGCGGACCACGACGCTGCGTCGATTGGCCAGGTTGGTCACCAGCACCCGGCTGCCGAACGGCAGGTTGCGATGAGCCGCCGTCAGGCCATGCTGATTGAACGCCTCGCCGCTGGCGGTGCGTTTGCCGTGATGGCGGGCGCCGTAGTAGGAGGCAGTACCCGTGCGGTCATAACCTCGCGGGTCGATGTCGTGGCTGGCGCAGCCTGCCAGACAGGAAAAGAGGGCCAAACTGGCCAGAGAACGTTTCAACATGCAGGTACTCCAGTGCGCCGCAGCTTGTGACCGGGCGCGGGACAAACCAAGGTTGACCAGGGTGCGCTGGTCAGCCTCGGCTGGTCTGTCAGCGAGGGCGAGCCCCCGCTGGAGGGGACGGTCAACCTTCGAGCTTGGCCTTGAGCAGCTGATTCACCTGCCCAGGGTTGGCCTTGCCCTTGGATGCCTTCATGGCTTGGCCGACGAAGAAGCCGAACATCTTGCCGCGCTTGGCCTCGTCGGCGGCGCGGTACTGTTCGACCTGTTCGGCATTGGCCGCCAGCACCTCGTCGAGCATCGATTCGATAGCGCCACTGTCGGTGACCTGCTTGAGGCCACGGCTTTCGATGATGGTGTCGGCATCGCCTTCACCTGCGGCCATGGCCTCGAACACGGTCTTGGCGATCTTGCCGCTGATGGTGTTGTCGCGGATGCGCACCAGCATGCCGCCCAACTGTGCGGCGGTGACCGGGGCCTGGTCGATCTCGATGCCCAGCTTGTTGAGCAGGCTGCCCAGCTCGACCATGACCCAGTTGGCGGCCATTTTGGCGTCGCCCCCGAGCTTGACCACCTCCTCGAAGTAGTCCGCCTGTTCACGGCTCGAGGCCAGTACGTTGGCATCGTACGCCGACAGCCCGTACTGGCTCTGGAAGCGCTCGACTTTCTGGGTGGGCAGTTCCGGCAAGCCGGCGCGCACGGTTTCCAGGAAGCTGTCCTCGATGACCACCGGCAGCAGGTCCGGGTCGGGGAAGTAACGGTAGTCGTTGGCTTCCTCCTTGCTGCGCATGGAGCGGGTTTCGTCCTTGTTCGGATCGTACAGGCGCGTTTCCTGAACCACCTTGCCGCCGTCCTCGATCAAGTCGATCTGGCGTTGGATTTCGCTGTTGATCGCGCGCTCGATGAAGCGGAACGAGTTGACGTTCTTGATCTCGCAGCGAGTGCCGAACTCGGTCTGGCCCTTGGGCCGGATCGACACGTTGCAGTCGCAGCGCAGCGACCCTTCGGCCATGTTGCCGTCGCAGATGCCCAGGTAGCGCACCAGCGCATGAATGGCCTTGACGTAGGCCACCGCTTCCTTGGCGCTGCGCATGTCAGGCTCGGACACGATTTCCAGCAGCGGGGTGCCGGCACGGTTCAGGTCGATGCCGGTGGAGCCGCTGAAATCTTCGTGCAGGCTCTTGCCCGCATCTTCTTCCAGGTGGGCGCGGGTCACGCCAATGCGCTTGATGGTGCCGTCTTCCAGGGCAATGTCCAGGTGACCCTTGCCCACGATGGGCAGGTCCATCTGGCTGATCTGGTAGCCCTTGGGCAGGTCAGGGTAGAAGTAGTTCTTGCGCGCGAACACGTTGCGTTTGCCGATTTCGGCATCGATGGCCAGGCCGAACATGCACGCCATGCGTACCGCTTCCTGGTTCAGGACCGGTAGTACACCTGGCATGCCCAGGTCGACCAGGCTCGCCTGGGTATTGGGTTGCGAGCCAAACGTGGTGGCACTACCGGAAAAGATTTTCGACTGGGTGGCGAGCTGAGTGTGGATTTCCAGCCCGATCACAACTTCCCATTGCATGTGTCTGTTCCTCAGAAGCCGTTAGGGGCGCGGGTGTGCCAATCGGTCACCTGCTGGTAGCGATGGGCTACGTTGAGCAGGCGGCCTTCCTGGAAGTAGGGCGCCAGCAACTGCACGCCCACCGGCAGGCCATCGACGAAGCCGGCTGGCATCGAGAGGCCTGGCAGGCCCGCGAGGTTGGCCGTGATGGTGTAGACGTCCTCGAGGTAGGCGGCAACCGGATCGCTGCTCTTGGCGCCCAGTTTCCAGGCCGGGTTGGGCGTGGTCGGGCCGAGAATCAGGTCGACGTCCTTGAAGGCAGCCATGAAGTCGTTCTTGATCAGGCGGCGAATCTGCTGGGCCTTCACGTAGTAAGCGTCATAGTAGCCCGCCGACAGGGCGTAGGTGCCGACCATGATGCGGCGCTGCACTTCGGCGCCGAAGCCTTCGCCACGGGAACGCTTGTACAGGTCGGTCAGGTCCTTGGGCGCTTCGCAGCGATGACCGAAGCGAACACCGTCGAAACGCGACAGGTTCGAGGACGCTTCTGCCGGGGCGATCACATAGTACGCCGGGATGGCGTGCTGCATGTTCGGCAGGCTGATTTCCTTGACCACCGCGCCGAGCTTTTCCAGTTCCTTGACGCTGGCCTGTACGAGGTCGGCAATGCGCGGGTCCAGGCCAGCACCGAAGTACTCCTTCGGCAGGCCGATGCGCAGCCCTTGCAGCGAATCACCCAGGGTGGCGCTGTAGTCGGGAACCGGCTCCTCGATGCTGGTCGAGTCCTTGGCGTCGAAGCCGGCCATGCCTTGCAGCAACAGCGCGCAGTCCTCGGCCGTGCGGGCCAGGGGGCCGCCCTGATCCAGGCTTGAGGCATAGGCGATCATGCCCCAGCGCGAGACGCGCCCGTACGTGGGCTTGAGGCCAGTGAGGTTGGTCAGCGCGGCCGGCTGACGGATCGAGCCGCCGGTGTCGGTGCCGGTGGTCACCGGCAACAGGCGCGCGGCTACGGCAGCGGCCGAGCCGCCGGACGAGCCACCGGATACGTGCTCGAGGTTCCAGGGGTTCTTCACCGCGCCGTAGTGGCTCGACTCGTTGGCCGAGCCCATGGCGAACTCGTCCATGTTGGTCTTGCCCAACGTCACCATGCCGGCTTCGGCGAGCTTGGCCACCACAGTGGCGTCATAGGGCGCCTTGAAGGTGTCGAGCATCTTCGAGGCACAGCTGGTGCGCACGCCCTGTGTGCAGAACAGGTCCTTGTGGGCAATGGGCGCGCCCAGCAACGCCCCGCCTTCGCCAGCGGCACGGCGGGCATCGGCGGCACGTGCCTGGCCCAGGGCCAGCTCGTCGGTCACGGTGATGAAGCTGTTGAGCTGTGGGTCGAGCTGCTTGATACGGGCCAGCAGGGCGCCGGTCAGCTCTTCGGAGGAAAACGACTTGTCGGCGAGTCCGCGGGCGATCTCGGCCAGGGTCAATTGATGCATGGCAGGCTCTATCCCTTACTCGATGACTTTCGGAACCAGGTACAGACCGTTCTCGGTCTGCGGGGCGACGGCCTGATAAGCGTCGCGCTGGTTGTGCTCGGTGACCTGGTCGGGGCGCAGGCGCTGGCTGGCCTCCAAGGGGTGAGCCAGGGGTTCGATGCCGGCGGTGTCCACCGCTTGCATCTGGTCGACCAACCCGAGGATGCTGTTCAAGGCGTCGGTAATGCGTGGCAGTTCGCCATCATTTAGGCCCAGTCGGGCCAGATGGGCGATCTTTTCCACGTCGCAGCGTTCAAGCGCCATGGGGATCTCCAGAAGGATAGAAAGAACGGATTCAGTGTCCGCAATGAGGAACATGTCAGCTTTTTGGCGGTCCAATGGCCGCGATCATCGGCTGGCATGCTCGGAAAAACAGCCAATTTAACATATTGGCTCCTTGCCCAAAATCCCTGCCATTGTTAGAGTTTGCCGCACTTTTTTACCCACGCTTTCCCCAGGGTCACTTTCCCATGTTCAAGAAACTGCGTGGCATGTTTTCCAGCGATCTGTCCATCGACCTGGGTACTGCCAACACCCTAATTTACGTGCGTGAGCGCGGTATCGTCCTGAATGAGCCCTCGGTTGTTGCCATCCGTACCCATGGCAATCAGAAAAGCGTCGTCGCCGTCGGTACCGAAGCCAAACGCATGCTGGGCCGTACGCCTGGCAACATCGCAGCCATTCGTCCGATGAAGGACGGCGTGATCGCCGACTTCAGCGTCTGCGAAAAAATGTTGCAATACTTTATCAACAAGGTTCATGAGAACAGCTTCCTGCAGCCCAGCCCCCGCGTGCTGATCTGCGTGCCGTGCAAGTCCACCCAGGTTGAGCGCCGCGCCATTCGCGAGTCGGCCCTGGGGGCAGGTGCCCGCGAAGTGTTCCTGATCGAAGAACCCATGGCCGCTGCCATCGGTGCCGGCCTGCCGGTCGAAGAGGCCCGTGGCTCCATGGTCGTCGACATCGGCGGTGGTACCACCGAAATTGCGCTGATCTCGCTCAACGGCGTGGTGTATGCCGAATCGGTGCGCGTCGGTGGCGACCGCTTCGACGAAGCCATCGTGACCTACGTGCGCCGCAACTACGGCAGCCTGATCGGCGAATCCACCGCCGAGCGCATCAAGCAGGAAATCGGTACTGCCTATCCGGGTGGTGAAGTGCGTGAAGTCGATGTCCGCGGCCGTAACCTGGCCGAAGGCGTACCGCGTGCGTTCACCCTGAACTCCAACGAAGTGCTCGAAGCGCTGCAGGAGTCGCTGGCGACCATCGTCCAGGCGGTCAAGAGTGCCCTGGAGCAATCGCCACCTGAACTGGCTTCCGACATCGCCGAACGTGGCCTGGTGTTGACTGGCGGCGGCGCACTGCTGCGTGACCTGGACAAGCTGCTGGCCCAAGAAACCGGGCTGCCGGTCATCGTCGCCGAAGACCCGCTGACCTGTGTCGCACGCGGCGGCGGTCGAGCCCTGGAAATGATGGATAAGCACGCGATGGACCTGCTCTCGAGCGAGTGATTCTTCCTCGCTGCTCGTGAGCCCCGGTTTACAGGTAGCACGCACAGTGCTACCTGTATGTGCTGGCCGGTGCCCGTTCGGGTGCCTCATCCATCAATTCGCAACCAGGCTGGTGCCTTGTCCCATGTCCAATGACTTCTTGAGTCGTCCACGAGGAACGGCCCATTAAACCGCTTTTCTCCAAGGGCCCCTCGCTGGGCGTTCGCCTGCTCGTCCTGGTGGTGGTGTCGGTCGCGTTGATGGTCGTCGACGCGCGCTTCGACCTGCTCAAGCCGGTTCGTAGCCAGATGGGCCTGGTGCTCATGGAATCCTACTGGATCACCGATTTGCCGCAACGCGCCTGGCAAGGGGTGGCGGGCCAGTTCGGCAGCCGCAACGAGCTGATTGCCGAAAACGAGAAACTCAAGACCGAGGCCCTGCTGTTGCAAGGCCGCCTGCAGAAGCTGGCGGCGTTGACCGAGCAGAACGTGCGCCTGCGGGAGCTGCTCAATTCCTCGGCGCTGGTCGACGAAAAGGTCGAAGTTGCCGAATTGATAGGTGTCGACCCCAACCCCTTCACCCACCGCATCCTGATCAACAAGGGTGAGCGCGATGGTGTGTTTCTCGGTCAACCGGTGCTCGACGCTCGCGGCCTGATGGGGCAGGTGGTCGAACTGATGCCCTATACCTCGCGGGTCTTGCTGCTCACCGACACCACCCACAGCATCCCCGTGCAGGTCAACCGCAACGGTTTGCGCGCCATTGCCAGCGGTACCGGTAACCCTGAGCGCCTCGAGCTGCGCCATGTGGCCGATACGGCGGACATCAAGGAAGGCGACCTGCTGGTCAGCTCCGGCATGGGCCAACGTTTCCCCGCCGGTTATCCCGTGGCCACCGTCAACGAGGTGATCCACGATTCTGGCCAGCCATTCGCCATCGTGCGCGCCATCCCCACCGCGGCGCTCAACCGTAGCCGTTACATGCTGCTGGTGTTCAGCGACCGGCGCACGCCCGAGCAGCGCGCCACCGATGCCGCGATTGCCCAGGAAGAAGCGGACCGCAAGGGTGAGAAGGTTCCTGCTCAGGGTACTGGTACGACCGGTCAAGGTACGCCTGTAAACGGCACGCCCGCAAACACCGCCCCTGCCGCGACCCCTGCGCCTGCAACCCAGCCCGGTACGCCTGTAACGGCGCCTGCTGCACAGCCTGCAAGCCCGGCCGCAGCACCCGCTGTGCCCACTCAACCCCGGAGGCAGTGATGGCCGCATCGCGCCGCAACAATGGTTGGGTCATCTGGCTGACATTTGCCGTCGGCCTGCTGCTCAGCGTCTCGCCCATGCCGCAGTTCATGGAAGTCTTTCGGCCCATGTGGCTGGCGTTGCTGGTGTCGTTCTGGACCTTGAACGTGCCGCACAAGGTCGGCATGGCCACGGCGTTCATGCTTGGCCTGGCCGAGGACGTGCTGTACGGCACCCTGTTGGGGCAGAACGCGTTGATCCTCACCCTGATCACATTCCTGGTGCTGTCCCTGCAACAGCGCCTGCGCATGTTCCCCATGTGGCAGCAAAGCCTGATTATCCTGGTGGTCTTTGGCATTGCGCAGTTGCTTCAGCTGTGGCTCAGCGCCCTGACCGGCAACCGCCTGCCAACCCTGGCGCTGGTCTGGTCGGCCGTGATCAGCGCGCTGCTCTGGCCATGGATCAGCTTTGCCTTGCGCGATCTTCGCCGACGCTTGCACATCAATTGACGGCTTGCTGGCCGCTGACAGGGAGATGTCCGAATGACCCCGCTATACCTGGCTTCCGGCTCTCCACGTCGGCGTGAGCTGCTGACGCAGATCGGTGTGCCCTTCAGGGTGGCCAGCGCGCCCATCGATGAAACCCCGCTGCCTGGCGAAAGCGCAGAGGCGTATGTGCAGCGCCTGGCCAAAGCCAAGGCTGCAGCCGGTCGCGCCAGTCTCGAACCGGCCAAGATGGCGAACGCAGACGCTGTGGTGCTGGGCGCTGACACGGCCGTGGTGCTTGACGGCCGTATTCTCGGCAAGCCCGAGCACCGTGACGACGCGCTTGGCATGCTGGCCCGGTTGTCTGGCCGCGAACACCAGGTGTTGACGGCAGTGGCGCTCGATGACGGCAAGCGTGTGGAGAGCCTGTGTGTCAGCAGCACTGTCCGCTTTCGCCTCATCGACCAGCAGGAGGCCCAGCGCTACTGGGCCAGCGGCGAGCCGGCGGACAAGGCGGGCGGCTATGCCATTCAAGGGCTGGGCGCGGTATTCGTCACCGGGCTGGTGGGCAGCTATTCGGCCGTGGTCGGTCTGCCATTGAGTGAAACGGCGCAGTTGCTCGAGCGCTTCGGCATCGCTTGCTGGCAACCGGCGGCCTCGACACCTGAGGTGACACGCCCGCAGTAGCCAGCACCGTTTGCGCCATCCATCATTAGAACAAGACCCTGGACGAGAACCTGCCATGAGCGAAGAGATCCTGATCAACATCACCCCGATGGAGTCACGCGTGGCGGTGGTGGAAAACGGGGTACTGCAGGAAGTGCACGTCGAGCGCACCCAGCGTCGCGGCATCGTCGGCAATATCTACAAGGGCAAGGTGGTCAGGGTGCTGCCCGGCATGCAGGCGGCGTTCGTGGACATCGGGCTGGAACGGGCCGCATTCATCCATGCCTCGGAAATTTCGCAGCGCGAAGGCTCGGCGGTGGAAAACATCACCGCCCTGGTCCATGAAGGCCAGGCGCTGGTGGTGCAGGTCACCAAGGACCCCATCGGCAGCAAGGGCGCGCGGCTGACCACCCAGTTGTCGATCCCGTCGCGCTACCTGGTCTATATGCCCCGCAGCAGCCACGTGGGCATTTCGCTCAAGATCGAGGACGAGGCCGAGCGTGAACGCCTCAAGCGCGTGGTCAGCGACTGCGTGGACAGCGAGAACATACAAGGGGCCGGCGGCTTCATCCTGCGCACCGCCGCCGAGGGCGCGCGGGCTGAGGAAATCCTGCAGGACATCCGCTACCTGCGACGGTTATGGGAGCAGATCGGGGCGCAGATCAAGACCTGTGGCGCACCCCTGGTCATCTACGAGGACCTGGGCCTGGCGCTGCGTACCCTGCGCGACCTGGTCAACCCGAAGATCGAAAAGATCCGCATCGACTCGCGGGAAACCTTCCAGCGCACCACGCAGTTCGTGCAAGAGCTGATGCCTGAAATCGCCGACCGTCTGGAACACTACCCAGGCGAAAGGCCCATCTTCGACCTGTACGGTGTCGAAGACGAAATCCAGCGCGCCCTGGATCGCAAGGTGCCGTTGAAGTCCGGTGGCTACCTGGTGGTCGATCCGGCCGAGGCGATGACTACCATCGACGTCAACACCGGCGCCTTCGTGGGCCACCGCAACCTGGAAGAAACCATCTTCAAGACCAACCTTGAGGCCGCCACCGCCATTGCCCGGCAACTGCGGCTGCGCAACATTGGCGGCATCATCATCATCGACTTCATCGACATGGAGGACGAGGATCACCAGCGCCAGGTGCTGCGAACGCTGGAAAAACAGCTGGAGCGCGACCACGCCAAGACCAACATCATCGGCATCACCGAGTTGGGCCTGGTACAGATGACCCGCAAGCGCACCCGGGAGAGCCTTGAGCAGGTGCTGTGCGAACCGTGCCAGGCCTGCCAGGGGCGAGGCAAGCTCAAAACCCCCGAAACCATCTGTTACGAGATTTTTCGCGAAATCCTGCGTGAAGCCCGCGCCTACCAGGCTGAAGGCTATCGCGTGCTGGCCAATCAGAAGGTGGTCGATCGCCTGTTGGACGAAGAGTCTGGCAACGTGGCTGAACTCGAGGCCTTCATCGGGCGAACCATTCGCTTCCAGGTCGAGTCGATGTATTCGCAAGAGCAGTATGACGTGGTGCTGCTCTGAGGCCTGCTGAAACCCGACGCGCTTCGGTCGGCATGGCGAAAACGGCACCACGGGCCATTATGCATATACGACCTGGAGGGCCATGGCCATGGGACGTCTAAGCCGCGTTCTGAGTGTCCTGACCCGTTGGGGGCTGGGGGCTTGCGCCTTGCTGCTTATCGCAGTGGCGCTGTACGCAAGCCTCGGCCGGGCCTTGGTGCCGCTGGTGGCCGAGTACCGCAGCACGGTGCAGGCCAAGGTTGCCGAGGCACTGGGTGTGCCCGTGCACATTGGCGCGCTCCAGGGCCGCTGGAGCAGGCTGTCACCGGTGCTGACCGTACACGACCTGCAAATCGGTGAAGGCGCCACGGCCTTGCGGCTCGATGACGTCATCGTGGTGCCGGATGTCTGGGGCAGCCTGGTCGCACGTCAAGTGCGCCTGGCGCGCATCCAGCTGGCCGGCCTGCAACTGATCGCCCGCGAGGATGAAACCGGCAAGTGGAAGCTCGAGGGCCTGCCCAAGCAGGACGACGCACCGCTGCAACCCGAACAATTGCTCAAGGACCTGCGCCGGCTCGGGCGGGTCGATGTGTTCGACAGTCAGGTCACCCTGCACGCCTGGCAGCGTGATCCGCTGACGCTGACCTATGTCAGCGCAGGCTTGCTGGCAGGGCCTTCGCGGCAATCGCTGGACCTACGGGCAACCTTGCCAGATGGCCAACCCCTGACGCTGAGCGCGCGCAGCCGCGCTTCGGCCGAGGCCTGGCGTGACGCGCAGGTAGACGGCTACCTCAACCTGCCGGACAGTGACTGGGCGCGCTGGTTGCCGCCTCGGCTGTTGGGGCAGTGGCATGCCCAGGTGCTTCAGGCTGGCGGCGAGGCCTGGTTCGGCTGGCGCGACCGCCAGTTGCACCAGGGCGCCGTACGCCTGAATGCGCCGCGCCTTGAAGGGGCCTATGACACGCGCAAGCCGGCCAAGGTAGACAATCTGGCCCTCAATGCCTGGTTCGAGCGTCAGGATGAGGGCTTCGACGTCGTTGTCGACTCGCTGGCGATGGACCTTGGCGACACGCATTGGGCGTCGCGGCTGCGGTTGAGGCAGCGCAACGGTGCTGCGCCGGCTGATGAAAGCTGGCAGGTGCAGGCCGATCGTCTGGAGCTGACCCCCCTCACGCCGTTGATCCACGCCTTGGCGCCCATGGGCCAGCAGGCGCTGGCGGTGGTCGATGGCCTCAATGTCACAGGTGCCTTGCGCAACGTGCAGCTGACGGCCCGGCCCCATGCCGACGGTGATCGCCGGTTGGCGTTCGAAGGCAACCTGGAGCGCGTGGGTTTCGATGCGTATCACGGTGCCCCGGCTGCCGGTAACGTGAACGGCAGCATCAGCGGCGACCTTGGGCACGGCGAGCTGCGTCTGGATACCGACGCGTTCATGCTGCACCTGGATCCGATCTTCGCCAAACCCTGGCACTACCAGAAAGCCAATGCGCGCCTGACCTGGACGCTGGACAAGGCAGGTTTCACCCTGGTTGCCCCTTATCTGAAGGTCGTGGGCGAGGAGGGCAACATAGCAGGCGACTTCCTCATCCGCCTGCTGTTCGAGGAAGGGCGTGAAGACTACATGGACCTGCGTGTTGGTCTGACCGATGGCGATGGCCGCTACACCGCCAAGTACCTGCCTGAGGTCTTGAGCCCGGCCCTGGACCAATGGCTGCGCAGCGCAATCGTCAAGGGCAGCGTCGACCAGGGTTATTTCCAGTACCAAGGCTCGCTCAATCACGGCGCCAGGCCCGAAGCCCGCAGCATCAGCCTGTTCTTCAAGGTTCATGATGCCACCTTGGACTTCCAGCCCGGCTGGCCACAGGTACAGCATGTGGACGGGGACGTGTTCATCGAGGACAGTGGTGTGCGCATCAAGGCACAACGCGGCGTGCTGCTCGATACCAAGGTCAGCGACGTGAACGTCGACATTCCACATGTGGAAGGCAACGGTGACAGCCACTTGCACTTGGACGGCAATTTCGACGGTGGCCTGGTGGACGGGCTCAAGATACTCAAGCAAGCGCCCATCGGCACCCATGAGATCTTCGCCGGATGGGAAGGCGAGGGCCCCCTCAAAGGCAAGGTCAAGCTGGACATACCGCTGGCCCATGGGCAGCAGCCCAAGGTGAAGGTGGATTTCGCCACGCGCGATGCGCGGCTCAAGATTGCTTCACCTGAGCTGGAGCTCACGCGCTTGAAGGGCGACTTCAGCTTCGACTATGACAAAGGCCTCAGTGGCAAGGGCATTTCCCTGCAGGCATTCGGCAAGCCGGTCACTGCGCAGATCGCGGCTGAAGGCGAACCGGGGCAGATGCAGACACGAATCAGTGCCAACGGTCGGGTTTCGCTGCAGGCGCTGACCCAATGGCTGCATTTCGACCAGTCACTGCCAGCCTCGGGCGAGCTGCCGTACCAGGTGCAGTTGAGCATTGGCGCACGTGAAAACCTGTTGAGCGTCGATTCGGACCTCAAAGGCCTGTCGATCGACCTGCCGGCACCCTTTGGCAAAGCGCCTGCCGACAGCCGGGCCAGCCGTTTCAGCATGAACCTGCAAGGCGCGCAACGGCGCATCGACGCCGCCTACACCGATCTCGCCCGACTGGCCTATGTAGCACCCGCCGAGCACCTGGACCAGGGTGCTGGCGAGTTGCTGCTTGGCGCTGGGCAAGCGCAGCCTCCTGGCGGGCGCGGCCTGCGCGTTCGTGGGCACCTCGATACCCTGGACCTTGAGCCTTGGCAGGCTCAGGCGCAAAAGCTCGGGGGCGACGATCCCGGCGGCAGTGCGCGGCAGACTTTGCAGAGCGTGGACCTGAGCATAGGAACCCTGAAGGCTTACGGTACGGAATTGAACCAGTCGAGGGTGCGCCTGGCGCGTGGGTCGGCGGCCTGGGACGTGCGCCTGGACAGTCGGCAGGTGGTGGGTGACGCGCGCGTGCCAGACGCCGAGGGCGCCCCTATCGTCGTGCGGCTGCAAACCTTGCGCCTGCCTGCAGGCAATGCCGACCAGGCGCAGGACGAAGACGGCGCCGACCCGCTGGCGTCCTTCGACCCGCGCAAGGTGCCGCCGCTGGACGTACGTATCGACAGGTTCTACCGCGGTGATGATCTGTACGGCAGCGCTGCGATCAAGCTGCGCCCGACCCGTACCGGTGTGAACGCCAGCGACATCGATCTGAACCTCAAGGGGCTGCGTATCGACGGCAGCGGTGGTTGGGATGGCGCTGGCGGCACGAGCTGGTACAAAGGCCGCGTGCAGGGCAAGCAACTGGGCGATGTGCTCACGGCCTGGGGCTTTGCCCCGACGGTAACCAGCCGGGACTTTCGCATGGACGTGGACGGGCGGTGGCCGGGATCCCCGGCGGCGATCAGCCTGAAACGCTTCTCCGGCAGCCTCGATGCGGTGCTGCACAGCGGGCAGTTCGTCGAGGTAGATGGTGGGGCGCAAGCGTTGCGGGTATTTGGCTTGTTGAACTTCAACGCCATCGGCCGGCGCTTGCGCCTGGACTTCTCCGATCTGTTCGAAAAGGGCCTGGCCTACGACCGGCTCAAGGGGCTGCTGGTGGCCAGTGAAGGGGTCTACGTAACCCGCACGCCGATCAAGGTCACCGGCCCGTCGAGCGATTTCGAACTCGATGGTACGCTGGACATGGTGCGTGAGCGGGTCGCTGCCAACCTGCAGGTCAGCCTGCCGGTCACCAACAACCTGCCCCTGGCAGCGTTGATCGTCGGCGCCCCGGCCGTGGGCGGCGCACTGTTCCTGGTCGACCGCCTGATCGGCGACCGGGTGTCGCGCTTTGCCAGCGTGCATTACCGGGTAGTTGGGCCGTGGAAAGAGCCTAAGATTACCTTTGTGAAACCATTCCAGAAATAGCGTCAGGAGGGTCGATGAAGGCTGCGGTAATCCAGATGGTCAGCCAGGATGATGTGCAGGGTAACCTGCGCCAGGCGAGCAGGCTTCTGGAGCAGGCGGCTTCAGGTGGCGCCAGGCTGGCTGTGCTGCCGGAGAACTTCGCTGCCATGGGGCGTGCAGACGCCGCGGCCATCGGCCGCGCCGAGGCCCTTGGCGAAGGCCCGATCCTGCCCTGGTTGAAACGCGTGGCCTGCGACCTCAGGTTATGGATTGTCGCAGGCACCATTGCCCTGCCACCGGACGGGCAGCCCCGGGCCAAGCCACATGCCTGCTCGTTGCTGATCGACGAGCATGGGCAGCAGGTGGCGCGGTACGACAAGTTGCACCTGTTCGATGTGGATGTCGCCGACAATCGTGGCCGTTATCGTGAATCCGATGACTATGCCCCAGGTGCGCAAGTGGTGGTTGCCGATACGCCGGTCGGGCGGTTGGGCCTGAGCGTGTGCTACGACCTGCGCTTTCCCGAGTTGTACGGCCATCTGCGGGCAGCCGGGGCGGAGCTGATCAGTGCACCGTCGGCCTTCACGGCGGTGACTGGGGCGGCGCATTGGGACGTGCTGATCCGCGCACGCGCCATCGAGACGCAATGCTACATGCTGGCCGCAGCCCAAGGCGGGCTACACCCCGGCCAGCGCCAGACCCACGGCCACGCGGCGATCGTCGACCCATGGGGGCGCATCGTGGCGCAACAGGCGCAAGGCGAAGCGGTACTGCTTGCCGAGCGCGACAGTGACGAACAGGCGTCCATTCGGGCGCGCATGCCGGTGATCGATCACCGGCGCTTCTTCTCGCAGGGCGCATTGCGGCCTGCGCACACCTCGGAGTGACTATGAGCCAGATGTTATCCACCGTCAGCGAGCAGCTCCTGACCCCAGGCGGCTTGACCCTGGACAGCCTGCAAAGTGTGCTGGGTGAATTGGCCGGCCCTGGCATCGACGCCGCCGACCTGTATTTCCAGGGCCAGATTTCGGAAACCTGGGCGCTGGAGGATGGGATTGTCAAAGAGGGCAGCTTCAACCTTGACCAGGGGGTCGGTGTTCGTGCCCAGGCCGGCGAAAAAACCGGTTTCGCCTACAGCAATGCCATCAACCTCGAAGCCTTGACCTCTGCCGCGCGCGCCGCGCGGTCGATTTCCCGTGCCGGGCAGAACGGCACGGTCCAGGCGTTCCGTGCCCAGGACGTGACCACGCTCTACCCGGCGGATAACCCATTGGACGTGCTCAGCCGTGCCGAGAAGGTCGAGCTGCTCAAGCGTGTCGATGCCGCCACTCGCGCGCTGGACCCGCGTATCCAGCAGGTCAGCGTCAGCATGGCCGGCGTCTGGGAGCGAATTCTGGTCGCGGCCGCCGACGGCAGCCTGGCGGCGGACGTGCGGCCCCTGGTGCGCTTCAACGTCAGTGTCATCGTCGAGCAGAACGGCCGTCGCGAACGCGGCGGGCAGGGCGGCGGCGGGCGCACCGACTATCGCTTCTTCACTGAGGAGCGAGTAATGGGCTATGCCCGCGAAGCACTGCGCCAGGCCTTGGTGAACCTGGAAGCCGTTGCCGCGCCTGCCGGCACCTTGCCCGTGGTGTTGGGGCCTGGCTGGTCCGGCGTGCTGCTGCACGAGGCGGTCGGCCATGGCCTGGAAGGCGATTTCAACCGCAAGGGCAGTTCGGCATTCAGCGGCCGGATAGGCCAGAAGGTCGCGTCCAGCCTCTGCACCATCGTCGATGATGGCACCCTGGAAGGGCGCCGTGGGTCCTTGAGCGTGGACGACGAGGGGACGCCAACCGAGTGCACCACCCTGATCGAAAACGGCGTGCTCAAGGGGTACATGCAGGACAAGCTCAACGCGCGCCTGATGGGCATGGCGGTGACGGGCAACGGTCGGCGCGAATCCTATGCCCACTTGCCGATGCCGCGCATGACCAACACCTACATGCGAGCCGGTGAAAGCGACCCGCAGGAAATCATCGCTTCGGTGAAGAAGGGCATCTACTGCGCGAATTTAGGTGGCGGGCAGGTGGACATCACCAGCGGCAAGTTCGTGTTCTCGACCAGCGAGGCCTACCTGATCGAGGATGGCAAGATCACCGCACCGGTCAAAGGCGCGACCTTGATTGGCAATGGCCCGGAGGCGATGAGCCGTGTGTCGATGGTCGGCAACGACCTGTCGCTCGACAGTGGGGTAGGCACATGTGGCAAGGACGGGCAGTCCGTGCCGGTCGGAGTAGGCCAACCGACCTTGAAACTCGATGCGATCACGGTGGGCGGTACCGGGGCGTGAGGGTCGGCTGGGGCCGCATGGCGGCCCCGCCGCGATCAGCGCAGCCCGCGCTGCAGCTCGTCCAGATCGCGAATGTACTTGAACACTTTGCGCGAAGCGGCAGGGGGTTTGTTCCTGGCCTTCTCGTGCTGGGCATGGCGCACCAGCGAGCGCAACTGCTGGCGGTCGGTCTCCGGGTATTCGTTGACGAACCGTTCCAGGTCCTCGTCGTTGCCGTCGATCAACCGATCACGCCAGCGTTCAAGACCGTGGAAACGCTCGTTGTACTGGCGAGTGGAACTGTCCATCTGTTCCAGCAGGGCATGAATGGCGTCCAGGTCCTGGACACGCATCAGCTTGCCGACGAACGACATGTGGCGTTTGCGAGCCCCATGTGCGGTGTGCTTGCTGGCTTCGGCCAATGCCTTGCGCAGTTCATCGGTCAAGGGCAGGCGCGCCAGGGTATCGGCCTTGAGGGTGGTAAGCCGCTCGCCGAGTTCGACCAGCGCATGCAGTTCGCGCTTGATCTGGGTTTTGCTTTTTTCGCCGTCGAAGGCGTCGTCGTTTGAATCAACCATGGTGGCAGTCCGCTAAAGATCGCCGCCATGATAACCAGTCGGGGGCCGCTTGTCCGGCCCGGCCGTTGAATGGCCCTTGCCGAACGCAGAATTCTGAGTGGAGAAAACCATGAGTGCAGTCCAGAGTATCGGCCCGAACGATCTGCCAGCCTTGCAAGAGCAGGTCGAAGCGATCATTGCCGAGGCCCGCCGCCAGGGCGCCAGCGCCTGCGAGGTGGCGGTGTCGCTGGAGCAGGGCCTGTCCACCACGGTCCGCCAGCGCGAGGTCGAGACGGTAGAATTCAACCGTGACCAGGGCTTTGGCATCACCCTGTACGTGGGGCAGCGCAAAGGCTCGGCCAGCACCTCGGCCAGTGGTCCGGATGCCATTCGCGAAACCGTTGCAGCCGCGCTGGCCATTGCCAAGCACACCTCCGAGGACGAATGCGCCGGGCTTGCGGACGCCGCCCTGATGGCCCGCGATATCCCGGACCTCGACCTTTATCACGACTGGAACCTGGAGCCGGAGAAGGCCATTGAAATGGCCTTGGCGTGCGAAGCTGCGGCCTTCGACGCTGATCCTCGGATTCTCAACGCCGATGGCACCTCGCTCAACACCCACCAGGGGTGCAGGGTGTATGGCAACAGCAACGGCTTTGTCGGTGGCTACGCCTCCACGCGTCACAGCCTGAGCTGCGTGATGATCGCCGAGGGCGATGGGCAGATGCAGCGTGACTACTGGTACGACGTCAATCGCCAAGGCCACCTGCTGGCTGACCCGCGCAGTATCGGCATCCGTGCCGCCCAACGCGCTGCCAGTCGCCTGGGCGCACGGCCGGTGCCGACCTGTGAGGTGCCGGTACTGTTCTCGGCCGAATTGGCAGGCGGGCTGTTCGGCAGCTTCCTGTCGGCGGTTTCCGGTGGGAACCTGTACCGCAAGTCCTCCTTCCTGGAGGGCGCCCTCGGCCAACAGTTGTTTCCAGCCTGGCTGACCTTGGACGAGCGCCCTCACATCCCGCGGGCATTGGGCAGCGCGGCCTTCGATGGTGATGGCCTGGCGACCTATGCCAAACCGTTCGTGGACAAGGGCCAATTGGTGTCCTACCTGCTCGGTACCTACTCAGGCCGCAAACTGGGTCTGCCCAGCACCGCCAACTCAGGCGGCGTGCACAACCTGTTCGTCACCCATGGCAGCGACGACCAGGCGGCATTGATCCGGCGCATGGGGCGCGGCCTGCTGGTTACCGAATTGATGGGGCATGGCCTGAACATGGTGACAGGGGACTATTCCCGGGGCGCGGCCGGTTTCTGGATCGAGAATGGCGAGATTCAGCACGCTGTCCAGGAAGTCACCATTGCCGGCAACATGAAGGACATGTTCCAGCAGATCGTAGCCATTGGCAGCGACTTGGAGACCCGTAGCAACATTCACACAGGCTCAGTGCTGATCGAGCGGATGATGGTTGCTGGCAGTTGATCCTTTTCATTTGAGACCGTGGGGCCGCTGTGCGGCCCATCGCGGCGGTCCTCTCTATTAACAGCAAAAAATCAATCAGCGGATACTCAATACCATCTACCGGTTGAACTGATTCTATTTATCAATTAATAATGAATATCATTTCACAGCTACACGATGATGATGTTCATGACTACCGCCCTCCGCGAACTGCCCTATCTCGAAAACTGGCGCTGGCTCAGTCGCCGGATCCGCTGTGCCCTGGAGCCCGATGAGCCGCGCCTGATCGAACATTACCTGGCGGAAGGGCGTTACCTGGTGTGCTGCACCCAGACCTCACCCTGGACCGTGGCATTGACGTCCTTTCGCCTGCTGCTCGATACCGCCTGCGACCGCATGCTGCCTTGGCATTGGCGCTGCCAGTGCCTGGATCAAGCCTGGCGGCCACTGCTGATCCTGCGCAACCTCGACCGGCAGGAGCAGAACCAACGCTGGCAGCCCTATGCCCTGCAACTGGCCAATTGCCGTTTGCTGCCCTCGATTTCCCCCGATGAATTGATGCAAGGATCCGATGATGACCAATACCCGCATCGAGCGTGACAGCATGGGCGAGTTGCACGTGCCGGCAGACGCGCTGTACGGCGCGCAGACCCAGCGTGCGGTCGACAACTTCCCCATCAGTGGCCAGCGCATGCCTGCCCAGTTCATACGCGCGCTGCTGCTGGCCAAGGCAGCGGCGGCCAACGCCAACGTCGAACTGGAGCAGTTGTCCGCGCAGCAAGGCCAGGCGATCGTCACGGCGGTACAGCAACTGCTTGCACAAGACTTCAGCGTGCATTTTCCGGTCGATGTGTTCCAGACCGGTTCCGGGACCAGTTCCAACATGAACGCCAACGAAGTGATTGCAACGCTGGCCAGCCGGGGCTCAAGCGAGGCGATCAATCCCAATGATCACGTCAATTGCGGGCAGAGCAGCAATGACATCATTCCGACCACCATTCATGTCAGCGCCGCCCTGGCGCTTCACGAGCAACTGCTGCCAGCGCTAAGCCACCTCGTACAGGTGATCGAAACCAAGTCGGTCCAGGTTCGTCCGTATATCAAGACAGGCCGCACGCACTTGATGGACGCCATGCCTGTGCGCATGAGCCAAGTGCTCGATGGCTGGGCGGCGCAGGTTGCCGGTGCCAAGGCGCATATCGAGGCGACCTTGCCCAGCCTGCAGGCCCTGGCCCAAGGTGGCACGGCCGTAGGCACCGGTATCAATGCCCACCCTGATTTTGCAGCCGGCTTCGCCCGTTACCTCAGCACGTTGACTGGCGTAGCGTTTCGCCCTGCCCAGAATCTGTTTGCGGTGATCGGCTCCCAGGACACTGCCGTTGCACTGTCCGGCCAGCTCAAGACCACGGCGGTGGCGCTGATGAAGATCGCCAACGACCTGCGCTGGATGAACTCAGGGCCATTGGCGGGCCTGGGTGAAATCGAGCTGCAGGGCTTGCAACCTGGCTCCTCGATCATGCCAGGAAAGGTCAACCCGGTGATTCCTGAAGCCACCGCCATGGTCGCCGCCCAGGTCATCGGCAATGACGCAACGATCGCGGTAGCGGGTCAGTCTGGCAACTTCGAGCTCAACGTCATGTTGCCGGTCATCGCCCGCAACCTGCTCGAAAGCATCGAACTGATGGCCAACGCCAGCCGGTTGCTGGCAGACAAGGCCATCGCCACATTCAAGGTCAATGAACACAAACTCAACGAGGCGTTGGCACGCAACCCGATCCTGGTCACGGCGCTGAACCCGATCATTGGTTACCTCAAGGCAGCCGAAATCGCCAAGGCCGCTTACGCGCAAGGGCGCCCCATCATTGATGTGGCGCTCGAACACACTGACCTTTCCCGTGATCGGTTGCAGGCCTTGCTGAACCCGGAAAAGCTGACCGCCGGCGGTATCTGAAGGGCGAAATGGCCCTGGAGGCTCGTCATGCAGCACTGGAAACGCATCACGCAAGTCGCCAATCACCTGTTCTCGCAAGGTGAGCTGGTGGACGCTCGCGAACACTACCTCCAGGCCCTGGCATTGGCCCAGGTGCTGTTCACGCGCTGGCAGGATGCCGATGAAGCCGTGGCCTCATTGGTAATTGCGCATCACAACCTGGCCGACTTGCACCTGCGCCTGCAGCAGCCCCATGAAAGCGCCGATTACCTGTGCGCCGTGCACCAACGGCTATTACAGGCCAGTCAGGACGTGTGCCTGCCACGGGCGCTGCGTGATGCAGCACTGCGCCACAGCGCCCGCACCTATACCGAGTTGTTGAGTTTCATCGCCGAACATGGCCAGTACCCGCGCACCGAGCACCTGCTCAATCGGCACAGCGCCTGTTCACTTCAACCTGCCCACGGAGTCCATTGACATGCCCCATGCATTGCCTGCACTGCCCTATGCCTACGATGCGCTGGAACCGCACATCGACACGCAGACCATGGAAATCCATCACACCAAGCATCACCAGACGTACGTCAATGGCCTTAACGCAGCGGTCGAGGACAGCGAATGGGCCGACTGGCCTGTGGAAAAACTGGTGGCGGCGGTCGAGCAGTTACCTGAAAAGATGCGAGGCGCCGTGATCAACCATGGCGGCGGACATGCCAACCACAGTCTGTTCTGGACGGTGATGTCCCCCCGTGGTGGAGGTGAACCCCAGGGCGAAGTAGCCCGTGCCATCGAGACACAATTGGGTGGCTTCGAGGCATTCAAGGAAGCCTTCACCAAGGCCGCTCTGACCCGCTTCGGCAGTGGCTGGGCCTGGCTCAGCGTTACCCCGCAGCAGACCCTTGTGGTCGAGAGCAGCGGCAACCAGGACAGCCCGTTGATGCACGGCCATACGCCTATTCTCGGCCTGGACGTCTGGGAGCACGCGTACTACCTGAAGTATCAGAACCGTCGGCCTGAGTACATTGGCGCTTTCTACAACGTCATCGACTGGGCGCAAGTGAACCGCCGCTACCTCGATGCCATGAAATGAGCCAGGCAGGCATGCGCGCCGAAGTGATGTCCGTCAACAGCGTGCGCTTGTTCAGGCTGGCGCTTGGCACCCTGTTGCTGCTGGCCGGCACCGCGTTGCTGGTGGCGCGCGCACTTGCCTGGCTCGACCTGGACCCACGTGTGTTGCGGGCGTTGGAGGGCGGCGCGCTATGCGCATTGGGGACGGCCCTGGGTGCGGTCCCCGTACTGGTAATTCGCACCATGCCCGTGGCGCTGGCGGACACCCTGTTGGGCTTTGGTGCTGGCGTCATGCTGGCGGCCACGGCCTTCTCGCTGCTGGTGCCTGGGCTGGAGGCCGCTCAGGCAATCGGCTTTGGTGCATGGGGAGCCGGCGTCCTCATTAGCGCGGGCCTGCTGACAGGCGCGCTGTGCCTTTATCTGGTGGACTTGAAACTCTCGGCAGGCTCACCCTCAGGGCTGACCTCTGGCGAACCGGTCATCGCCTCGCGCGTGTGGCTGTTCGTGTTCGCCATCATCGCCCACAACATTCCAGAGGGCATGGCCATAGGCGTATCAGCGGGCGGGGGCATGGCAGACGCCGATAGCCTGGCAATGGGCATCGCCTTGCAGGATGTACCGGAGGGACTGGTCATTGCGCTGGTACTTGCCGGCGCAGGCATGTCACGCTTCAAGGCCTTTCTCATCGGCGCCGCCTCCGGTCTGGTGGAGCCAGTGGCGGCCGTTATCTGCGCCTGGCTTGTGAATGTGGCGCAACTGCTCTTGCCGCTGGGCCTGGCCTGCGCTGCAGGGGCGATGCTGCTGGTCGTGACCCAGGAAATCATCCCCGAATCACGCAGCCACGGTAATCACCGCCTGGCCAGCCTGGGGCTGTGCATCGGTTTCTGCTTGATGATGGTGATGGATACCGCGCTGTCCTGAAGCGCCCGTGAGACTGCGGGCGCAAGGAGGAGGGTGGCGCACTTGGCGACGGCCGATGGAAACGCATGCTGGCCGTGCTGAGGGTTCACTCCCCCTCGTCGAAATAGTTGTTGATCAACTCGACCAGTGCCTCCATGGCTTCACTGTCCTGCTCGCCTTCGGTATGCAGGTAGACCTGAGTGCCTTTGCCCGCCGCCAGCATCATGACACCCATGATGCTCTTGCCATCGACCAGCTTGTCCGGTGCACGACCCACCTTGACCTGGCAGGGAAAGCGACCGGCAACCCCGACGAATTTGGCTGCCGCCCGGGCATGCAGACCCAGTTTGTTGATGATCGTGATTTCGCGGGCGGGCATGAGCTGGCGGATCCTTGGGCTAGAGGTCGCGGTGGCGAACCTGGACGTTTTTCAAAGATTGCTGGAGCAACTGGCCCAGCCGTTCGGTTAGGTACACCGAGCGATGATGGCCGCCAGTGCATCCGATGGCGATGGTGACATAGGCACGGTTGCTGGCGGCGAACCGTGGCAGCCACTTGAGCAGGTAGCTGGAAATGTCGGTGAACATCTCTTCGACGTCCGGCTGGGCGGCGAGGTAGTCGATGACGGGCTGTTCAAGGCCGGAGTGCTCGCGCAGTTCTGGCTTCCAGTAGGGGTTGGGCAGGCAGCGCACGTCGAACACCAGGTCGGCATCGACCGGCATACCCCGCTTGAAGCCGAATGATTCCACTAGAAAAGCCGTACCCGGCTCTGGCTTGTCCAACAGGCGTAGCTTGATCGAGTCGCGCAATTGATAGAGATTCAGGCGGGTGGTATCGATCTTGAGGTCGGCCAGATCGGCGATCGGCCCCAGCAAATCCCGTTCGACGCGAATCGCCTCGGCCAGTGAGCGATCAGCATTGGTCAACGGGTGGCGCCGGCGGGTTTCGGAGAAGCGCTTGAGCAGCGTGTCTTCGTCGGCATCGAGGTACAGCACATCGCACTGGATGTGACGGGCACGCGCTTGTTCGAGCAGTTCGGGAAAACGCGACAAGTGGCTTGGCAGGTTACGCGCGTCAATCGATACGGCAACCTTGGGCTGCGGCAACTCGGTGTTGAGCAGCGCGCTTTCCGCCAACTGCGGCAGCAGCCCGGCGGGCAGGTTGTCGATGCAGTAGAACCCGTTGTCTTCAAGGACATCGAGGGCCGTGCTCTTGCCGGAGCCGGACCGGCCACTGACGATGATCAAGCGCATGTTCAATGCTCGTTCTGCACGTCCAGGACGACCTGGAACAAGGCCTCGCTGCTCTGGGCTGCACGCAAGCGATCACGAACGTCCTTGCGATCGAGCATGCTGGCTATCTGGCGCAGCAGTTCAAGATGGGCGTCAGTGGCCGCAACCGGAACCAGCAGAACGAAAAGCAGGTCCACGGGCGCGCCATCGATCGCGTCATAATCAATAGGCGCGTCGAGGTGCAGAAGGGCGCTGACCGGTGAGGAGCATCCTTCAAGGCGGCAATGGGGGATGGCGATGCCATTGCCAAAACCGGTGGAGCCCAGCTTTTCGCGGGCCACCAGTTTTTCGAAGACGTCTTGCATCTCAAGTTCAGGCACTTGATCGGCAATCAGGGTGGCGACCTTTTCAAGGGCGCGCTTCTTGCTGCCGCCCGGCACGTTCACGAGGGAACGGCCGGGGGTCAGGATGGTTTCAAGTCGGATCATGGATGAGGGGGATCAGCGGGCTGCTGCACCTTGCAGCAGGCTTTGCTGTTTTTCCTTGTGTTTTTTCAGTTGGCGGTCGAGCTTGTCGGCCAAGGCGTCGATCGCTGCATACATGTCTTCGTGTTCGGCGTTGGCTACCACTTCACCGCCAGGAATCTGCAAGGTCGCTTCGACCTTCTGCTGCAGCTTCTCGACTTTCATGATGACCTGCACGTTAGTGATCTTGTCGAAGTGACTCTCCACGCGGGCGAGCTTTTCGAGCACGTAATCGCGCATTGGCTGGGTGACTTCTACATGCTGTCCACTGATATTGACTTGCATACAGCTTCTCCTTTTGTTGCCCGTGCATCAAAGAGGCAGGTGTTGCACCTGCCACACAAACGCGGTGGCACATCTCAGGGGCTACATCAATCGCTTGCGCTCGCTCGAGGGTGCGATACCCAGGGACTCGCGGTACTTGGCGACGGTGCGACGGGCGACCTGGATGCCTTGTGCCTCCAGTAAACCAGCGATCTTGCTGTCACTCAATGGCTTTTTCTGATTTTCCGCCGCAACCAGTTTCTTGATGATCGCGCGGATCGCCGTGGACGAGCATTCACCGCCCTCGGAGGTGCTGACGTGGCTCGAGAAAAAGTATTTCAACTCGTAGATGCCACGGGGGGTGTGCATGTACTTCTGGGTGGTGACCCGGGAAATGGTCGATTCGTGCATGCCCACGGCTTCTGCGATGTCGTGCAGCACCAGCGGCTTCATCGCCTCGTCGCCGTGGTCCAGGAAGCCGCGCTGGTGCTCGACGATCTGCGTAGCCACCTTCATCAAGGTTTCGTTGCGACTTTGCAGGCTCTTGATGAACCAGCGGGCTTCCTGCAGCTGGTTGCGCATGAAGGTGTTGTCGGCACTGGTGTCGGCGCGGCGCACGAACCCGGCGTATTGCGCATTCACGCGCAGGCGTGGCACCGCCTCCTGGTTTAGCTCTACCAACCACCGCTCGCTGTCCTTGCGCACGATCACATCCGGGACAACGTACTCGGGCTCGCTGGACTCGATTTGCGACCCTGGGCGAGGGTTGAGGCTCTGCACCAGTTCGATGACCTGGCGCAGCTCGTCTTCCTTGAGTTTCATGCGGCGCATGAGCTGGCTGTAGTCGCGGCTTCCCAGCAGGTCGATGAAGTCGCTGACCAGGCGCATAGCCTCGGTCATCCACGGGGTGCTGGCCGGCAGCTGGCGCAGTTGCAGCAACAGGCATTCGCCCAGCGTACGGGCGCCCACACCAGCAGGTTCGAATTGCTGGATACGGTGCAGCACTGCCTCGACTTCGTCCAGCTCGATGTCGAGCTCGGGGTCAAACCCTGCACAAATCTCGTCCAGGCTGTCTTCCAGGTAGCCCTGGTTGTTGATGCTGTCGATCAAGGTGACTGCAATGAGCCGATCGGTATCGGACATCGGGGCCAGGTTCAACTGCCATAGCAGGTGGCTTTGCAAGCTCTCCCCAGCCGAAGTGCGGGTAGTGAAATCCCACTCGTCGTCGTCATTGCTCGGCAGGCTGCTGGCGCTTGTCTGGTAGATGTCTTCCCAGGCGGTGTCGACGGGAAGCTCGTTGGGAATGCGTTCGTTCCACTCGCCGTCTTCGAGGTTCTCGGCGCTGGCAGTGGTTTCCTGGAAGCTGTTGTCCTGAACGTCGCTGGTGGGTTTGTTCTCGGCGTTATCCGCCATGGGGTCGGTGTTGTCGAAGTCGTCGCCGTCTTCCTGGCGCTCGAGCATCGGATTGGACTCCAGGGCTTCCTGGATTTCCTGCTGAAGGTCCAGGGTGGAAAGCTGGAGCAGGCGGATGGCCTGTTGCAACTGCGGTGTCATCGTCAGTTGCTGGCCCATTTTTAGGACGAGCGATGGTTTCATGGCAGATGCTTTGTACCTTGTTCGCCGGCGCACATGCGCCTTCCACTACACGAGGGCGCCGGGGCGCCATTTCAAGCAAGATTTATGCCTTAAATTGTAGCGTTTGCCTAGAGCACTGTAACAACTTGGCCCAACTTGTGGGCGTCTTTGTCCGTGCCCAAGGCGCGCGTCTTGATCAAAGCCTGAACTCGTGCCCCAGGTAAACTTCTTTCACCAGGTCATTGGCCAGGATGGTCTGGGCATCGCCTTCGGCGATCAAGCGACCGTCATTGACGATGTAGGCCGTTTCACAGATATCGAGCGTTTCACGCACGTTGTGGTCCGTGATCAGCACACCGATGCCCTTGGCCTTGAGGTGATGAATGATCTGCTTGATATCCCCAACCGAAATCGGGTCCACGCCTGCGAAGGGCTCATCGAGCAGAATGAATTTTGGCGCGGTTGCCAATGCCCGGGCAATCTCGACACGGCGCCGCTCACCACCGGACAGGCTCATGCCCAGGTTGTCGCGAATGTGGGTGATGTGGAATTCCTGGAGCAGGCTTTCGAGCGCCTGGCGCTGGCCCTCGCGATCGAGGTCCTTGCGGGTTTCCAGGATCGCCTTGATGTTGTCGGCCACCGACAGCTTGCGGAAGATCGACGCTTCCTGCGGAAGATAGCCGATACCGGCCTGGGCGCGACCGTGCATGGGCTGGTGGCTGACATCGAGGCTGTCGATCAGCACGCGCCCCTGATCGGCCTGAACCAGGCCGACGATCATGTAGAAGCACGTGGTCTTGCCGGCGCCGTTGGGGCCGAGCAGGCCGACGATCTGACCGCTGTCGATCGACAGGCTGACGTCTCGCACGACCTGGCGGCCCTTGTAGCTCTTGGCCAGGTGCTGGGCTTTGAGGGTTGCCATTTACTCGGCCTTCTTCTTGGGCTGGATCACCATGTCGATGCGCTGACGCGGCGTGGTTACGTTGCCACCCCGACCGGCAGTGGCCACTTGTGTCTGGGTGTTGTAGACGATTTTCTCGCCTTCGGTGGTGTTGCCTTCGTTCTCCACCTTGGCTCGGTCGGTGAGTACCACCAGGTCTTTCTGGGCCTGGTACTGGATGGTAACGCCCCAGCCTTTCATCTTGTCCGCCTTGGACGCGCTTTGTTGCTGCTCGAAGTAGGCCAGGTTGCCCACCGAGGTAACCACGTCGATATCGCCACCGTTCGTGCGAGTGATGGTCACGGTGTTGCCTTTGATCATCATCGAGCCCTGGGTAATGATCACGTCACCGGTGTAGGTGGCCACGCCTTTCTTGTCGTCCAGGTGCGCATTGTCGGCCTGGATGCGAATCGGCTGGTCACGGTCGTTCGGCAGGGCGAGGGCGCTCGCGCTTCCCAGTGCTGCGCTCAGGCTGAGCAAAAGGGGGAGGGTTTTAACGAGCCTCATACTGTCCTCTTACGTTAGAGAGCAGGTCCATCCTGCCTTCTTTCAGGTACGCTTTCATTCCTTTGCCCGTGGTCGTCCCACCGGCGCCGTCGATTCTAACGGCTTGCTCGGTCTGCGCATATTGCTTCTGCGGGAACACGGTCATGCGCGAGCTGGTGATGATGGTCTCACGCTTCTGTTCGTCAGTGCGGGCAACCCGCACATTGTCGATCAACTCGACCTCGCTGCCGTCGGGGTTGACCTCGGCGCGGGTGCTCTGTACATGCCACGGGAACGCGGTGCCGCGGTACAGGTGCAAGTCCGGCGTGGTCAACATCGTGACCTCGCTGGCCTTGAGATGTTCGACTTTGTCAGCGGTCATTTCGTACTGGAGCCTGCCATCGGGCAGAAACTGGACGCTGTGGGCGTTGATGGCGTAGTAGTCGATGGCGCTTTCGTCGACCTGGGCGACTGGCTTCTCCAGGAAACTCTCCGGGCTGACGTTCCAATAGCCGACGGCCACCAGCAGGGCTGCAATGGCCCCGAGCAGCACGATGTTTCTGGCTTTCTTGCTGAACATGGGCAACCTTACAGGTAGTTGGCGTTGGCAGCATCCAGGGTGCCCTGGGCCTGCATGATGAGTTCGCAGAATTCGCGCGCGGCACCTTCGCCCCCGCGGGCCTGGGTTACGCCATGAGCGTGTTCGCGCACGAACGGCGCCGCATTGGCCACGGCCATGCCCAGTGCCACGCGACGAATGACCGGCAAGTCCGGCAGGTCGTCGCCAAGGTAGGCCACCTGATCATAGCTCAGGCCCAGCTCGGCGAGCAGGCCGTCGAGCACAACGAGTTTGTCCTCGCGCCCCTGATACAGATGCGCGATACCCAGGTTCTTCGCCCTGCGCTCGACGACCGGTGTCTTGCGTCCGCTGATGATCGCGGTGGTGACGCCTGACGCCATCAGCATCTTGATGCCATGCCCGTCGAGGGTATTGAAGGTCTTGAACTCGCTGCCGTCCTCAAGAAAATAGAGGCGCCCGTCGGTGAGCACGCCATCGACGTCGAAGACCGCCAGTTTGATGGCCTTGGCGCGTTGCATCAGATCCTGATTCATCGTGGAGCTCCTCACAGTACGCCAGCGCGCAGCAGATCGTGCATGTTCAGGGCGCCGGTGGGGCGATCGTGGGCGTCCACCACCACCAGTGCGCCAATCTTGTTGTCTTCCATGATTTTCAATGCCTCGGCAGCCAGCATTTCAGCCCGGGCGGTCTTGCCGTGTACCGTCATCACCTCCTCGATCAAGGCGGTGCGCACATCGATGTTGCGGTCCAGGCTGCGGCGCAGGTCGCCGTCGGTGAAGACGCCGGCCAGGGTGCCATCGTTTTCGATGATCACGGTCATGCCCAGGCCTTTGCGGGACATTTCAAGCAGGGCGTCCTTGAGCAGCGTGCCGCGCGTGACCCTGGGCAGGTCGTCGCCGGCATGCATGACGTTCTCGACCTTGAGCAGCAGCCTGCGTCCCAGCGCACCGCCGGGGTGCGAGAAAGCAAAGTCTTCGGCCGTAAAGCCGCGTGCTTCGAGCAGGGCGATGGCAAGGGCGTCCCCCAAAACCAGCGAGGCGGTGGTGGAGGATGTGGGTGCCAGGTTCAGCGGGCAGGCTTCCTGGGCGACGCTGGCGTCAAGATTGACGTCGGCGGCCTGGGCCAAGGACGAGGCCGGGTTGCCGGTCAGGCTCACCAGCTTGATACCCAGGCGCTTGATCAGTGGTAGCAAGGTGATGATTTCGGCAGTGCTGCCGGAGTTCGACAGCGCGAGGATCACGTCGTCGCGGGTGATCATGCCCATGTCGCCGTGGCTGGCTTCGGCCGGGTGCACGAAGAAGGCTGGCGTGCCGGTGCTGGCCAAGGTGGCGGCGATCTTGTTGCCGATATGCCCGGACTTGCCCATGCCGACCACCACGACCCGGCCCTTGCTGGCCAGGATCAGCTCGCAGGCCTTGACGAAGTCGTCGCCGATACGCTCGATCAGGGCCGTGACGGCCTCGAGTTCCAGGCGCAGGGTGCGCTGGGCGGATTGGATCAGCTCGCTGGATTGGCTCATGTCGAAAAAGCAGTGTCTGATAAAAAGGCGGCGATTATAGCGGTAATGATTGAAACCCTCACGCTTTCGATTGTCGTAGGCAATATCCCCAGACACTGTCGGCTAGCTGAACAGCGGGCGGTACGGCCTTGGGGCGGCGTTCAGAGCGGTGTTATAGTTCGCGGCTATTCGGCCTGGCCCGGGGTGTGTGCCTTCCCGATGAAGGCTGACGTCCACTAGGACAGGGCTGCACTAGCAAGGAGTCTAGATGAGTGTGGATAGCGCCTGCGCGGTCGAGTTGAAGGGGGTTACCTTCAAACGCGGTTCGCGCAGCATTTTCAACAATGTCGACATCCGTATCCCACGCGGCAAGGTCACCGGCATCATGGGGCCATCGGGTTGCGGCAAGACCACGTTGCTTCGTCTGATGGGTGCGCAACTGCGCCCTGCAAGCGGGGAAGTGTGGGTGGCCGGGCAGAACCTGCCGGCGCTTTCACGCAGTGACCTGTTCGATGCACGCAAGCAGATGGGCGTGCTGTTCCAGAGCGGCGCCCTGTTCACCGACCTCGATGTCTTCGAGAACGTGGCGTTCCCCCTGCGCGTGCACACCCAACTGCCAGACGAGATGATTCGCGACATCGTGCTGATGAAACTGCAGGCAGTGGGCTTGCGCGGCGCCATCGACCTGATGCCGGACGAACTGTCCGGCGGCATGAAGCGGCGCGTGGCCCTGGCCCGGGCCATCGCACTGGACCCGCAGATCCTCATGTACGACGAGCCCTTCGTGGGCCAGGACCCGATCGCCATGGGCGTGCTGGTGCGCCTGATCCGCCTGCTCAACGATGCCCTGGGCATTACCAGCATCGTGGTGTCCCATGACCTGGCAGAAACTGCCAGCATCGCCGACTACATCTATGTGGTGGGCGATGGCCAGGTGCTGGGGCAAGGTACCCCGGACGAATTGATGGGTTCGGATAACCCGCGCATTCGCCAGTTCATGAAAGGCGATCCCGATGGCCCCGTGCCGTTCCATTTCCCTGCGCCCGATTACCGCGCCGACCTGCTGGGGGCGCGCTGATGCGTCAGAAATCCATTCTTGAACGTGTGCGCCTGCTGGGGCGCTCGGCCATTGACGTGCTGGCGGTGCTGGGGCGGTCCTGCCTGTTTCTGTTCCATGCGCTGGTCGGACGCGGCGGCATCGGCGGCGGCTTTCAGTTGCTCACTCGCCAACTGTATTCGGTGGGTGTGCTGTCCTTGGCCATCGTGGTGGTCTCGGGCATGTTCATCGGCATGGTGCTGGCCCTGCAGGGCTACAGCATCCTTACCAAGTACGGCTCCGAGCAGGCGGTAGGGCAGATGGTCGCCCTGACCCTGCTGCGCGAACTGGGCCCGGTCGTCACCGCCTTGCTGTTCGCAGGCCGGGCCGGTTCTGCCCTGACGGCCGAGATCGGCAACATGAAGTCAACCGAGCAGCTTTCCAGCCTCGAGATGATCGGCGTCGACCCCCTCAAATACATTGTTGCGCCGCGCCTATGGGCAGGGTTCATCTCGCTGCCGTTGCTGGCGCTGATCTTCAGCGTGGTCGGTATCTGGGGTGGCTCGTGGGTGGCGGTCGACTGGCTGGGCGTCTACGAGGGGTCTTTCTGGGCCAACATGCAGAACAGTGTCTCCTTCACCGACGATGTGCTCAACGGGCTGATCAAGAGCCTGGTGTTCGCCTTTGTTACCACCTGGATTGCCGTGTTCCAAGGGTACGACTGCGAGCCCACTTCTGAAGGGATCAGCCGTGCCACTACCAAGACCGTGGTCTATGCCTCGCTGGCTGTACTGGGTCTGGACTTTATTCTGACCGCTTTGATGTTTGGAGATTTCTGATGCAAAACCGCACCCTGGAAATCGGTGTCGGCCTGTTCCTCCTGGCCGGCATTCTGGCGTTGCTGATGCTGGCCCTGCGTGTCAGTGGCCTATCGGCCAGCCCGGCCGCCGATACGTACAAAGTTTATGCCTACTTCGACAATATCGCCGGTTTGACTGTCAGAGCCAAGGTGACCATGGCCGGCGTTACCATCGGCAAGGTCACCGCCATCGACCTGGACCGTGATTCGTACACCGGTCGGGTGACGCTGCAACTGGACAAGTCGGTGGATAACCTGCCGACCGACTCCACGGCGTCGATCCTGACGGCCGGGCTGCTTGGCGAGAAATACATCGGTATCAGCGTGGGCGGTGAGGAAGACGTACTCAAGGAGGGTGCGACCATTCACGACACCCAGTCGTCGCTGGTACTCGAAGACCTGATTGGCAAGTTCCTGCTCAACTCCGTTGGCAAGGAACCCAGAGACGCGCAACCGGACAACTGAGGAGTTTCCATGATATCGATTCTGCGACGTGGCCTGCTGGTTCTGCTGGCGGCTTTCCCCTTGCTGGCCGTGGCGGCACAATCGCCCCACGATGTGATCCAGAGCACCACCAACGAGCTGTTGAGTGATCTGAAGGCCAACAAGCAGCAGTACAAGGCCAACCCCAATGCGTTTTACGAGTCGCTCAATCGGATTCTCGGTCCAGTGGTCGATGCCGACGGTATCTCCAGGAGCATCATGACCGTCAAGTATTCGCGCAAGGCCACGCCTGAGCAGATGCAGCGCTTCCAGGAAAACTTCAAGCGCAGCCTGCTGCAGTTCTACGGTAATGCCCTGCTCGAATACAACAACGAAGGAATTGTGGTCGACCCTGCCAAGGCCGATGATGGCAAGCGTGCCAGCGTTGGCATGAAGGTCACCGGCAACAACGGCGCGGTATACCCGGTGCAGTACACGTTGCAGAACATCGCTGGCGAGTGGAAGGTCCGCAATGTGATTGTCAACGGCATCAACATCGGCAAGCTGTTCCGTGACCAGTTCGCCGATGCCATGCAGCGCAACGGCAACGACCTGGACAAGACCATCGACGGCTGGGCCGGCGAAGTGGCCAAGGCCAAGCAAAGCGCCGACAGCTCGCCGGAAAAGGCTGTCAAATGAGCCAGGCCGCCACCGCAAGCATGGCCGAGCCTGGCGTACTGCGCCTGGCCGGCGTGCTGGACTACCGCAGTGGCCCTGCACTGCGCAAGCAGGGCCAGGCGCTGATCAAGGCCAGCGGTGACGCGCAGCTGATCATCGACTGCACGGCTGTCGAGCACTCCACGAGCGTGGGCCTGTCGCTGTTGCTGTCTTTCCTGCGCGACGCCCAGGCCGCTGGCAAGCGTTGCCAGGTGCGTGGCATGCCTGATGACATGCGCGACATCGCCCAGGTTTATGACCTCGACGAGGTGCTGGCGAGCTGAAGCGCTAGCGGTAGAATCGCCCCTCGGTCAGTGAACCCCTTCGTTGGGCTTCGCAGGCGAGGGGCTTTTTTGTATGATGGCCGACCCGTGCGCATCGGGCGCCGATTGAGGTTGAGCATGCAGGCCCTAGAAGTTAAAAGCTTCCTTGAAGAAAAATTGCCGGGTTCCCGGGTCGAAGTTGAAGGCGAAGGCTGCAACTTCCAGTTGAACGTGATCAGCGACGAGCTGGCTGGCCTTAGCCCGGTCAAGCGTCAGCAGGCGATCTACGCCCACCTCAATCCATGGATCGCCAATGGCAGCATTCATGCGGTAACCATGAAATTTTTCAGCAGCGCAGCTTGGGCTGAGCGCACCTGAGCCACAAGGCGGCGAGATTCCAAATGGACAAACTGATTATCACTGGTGGCGCTCGTCTTGACGGCGAGATCCGCATTTCGGGTGCGAAAAACGCCGCCCTGCCGATCCTGGCCGCCACCTTGCTGGCCGATGGCCCGGTCACCGTAGGCAACCTGCCGCACCTGCACGACATCACTACCATGATCGAGCTGTTCGGGCGCATGGGCATCGAGCCTGTGATCGACGAAAAGCTGGCTGTGGAAATCGACCCGCGCAGCATCAAGACCCTGGTCGCGCCGTATGAACTGGTCAAGACCATGCGTGCCTCGATCCTGGTGCTCGGCCCCATGGTAGCCCGCTTCGGTGAAGCCGAAGTGGCCTTGCCCGGCGGTTGCGCCATTGGCTCACGCCCGGTCGACCTGCACATCCGCGGCCTGGAGGCCATGGGCGCAACCATCGAAGTCGAGGCCGGCTACATCAAGGCCAAGGCGCCTGAAGGCGGGCTGCGCGGCGCGCACTTCTTCTTCGATACCGTCAGCGTGACCGGTACCGAGAACATCATGATGGCCGCAGCCCTGGCCAAAGGCCGCAGCGTGTTGCAGAACGCTGCGCGCGAGCCTGAAGTGGTTGACTTGGCCAACTTCATCAATGCCATGGGCGGTAACGTGCAGGGCGCGGGCACCGACACCATCACCATCGATGGCGTGGAGCGTTTGGGTTCGGCCAACTACCGGGTCATGCCCGACCGTATCGAGACCGGCACCTACCTGGTCGCCGCTGCCGTGACCGGTGGCCGCGTCAAGGTCAAGGACACCGATCCAACCATCCTTGAAGCCGTACTGGAAAAACTCAAGGAGGCCGGTGCCGACATCAACACCGGCGCGGACTGGATCGAGCTGGACATGCACGGCAAGCGGCCCAAGGCTGTCAACCTGCGCACCGCGCCCTATCCTGCGTTCCCGACCGACATGCAGGCGCAGTTCATCTCGCTCAACGCCATCGCCGAAGGCACTGGCGCTGTCATCGAGACGATCTTCGAAAACCGCTTCATGCACGTGTATGAAATGCACCGTATGGGCGCGCAGATCCAGGTTGAGGGCAACACGGCCATCGTCACTGGCGTCAATGCGCTCAAGGGCGCCCCGGTCATGGCCACCGACTTGCGCGCATCGGCCAGTCTGGTACTGTCGGCCCTGGTTGCCGAGGGCGACACCCTGATCGATCGTATCTACCACATCGACCGTGGGTACGAGTGCATCGAGGAAAAACTGCAGATGCTGGGCGCGAAGATCCGTCGCGTTCCGGGCTAGGAGCCCTTTGGCGCAGTGTAGGAGGGCTTGCAGCCTCGCTTGTCCTGCCTGCGCCTCATGAATTGAATGCCGCCAGGTCGTTGACCTGGCCAGCAGTAGCCGCTTAAGGACTGACGTTCCAATGCTGACCATCGCGCTTTCCAAAGGCCGAATTCTCGACGATACCCTGCCGTTGCTGGCCGAAGCCGGTATCGCACCCACCGAGAACCCGGACAAGAGCCGCAAGCTGATCATTCCCACCACGCAGGACGACGTGCGCTTGCTGATCGTGCGTGCCACCGACGTGCCGACCTATGTCGAGCATGGCGCCGCCGACCTGGGCGTGGCTGGCAAGGACGTGCTGATGGAGTACGGCGGCCAAGGTCTCTACGAACCGCTGGACCTGCAGATTGCCCGCTGCAAGCTGATGACGGCCGGGGTGGTCGGTGCGCCAGAGCCCAAGGGGCGTCTGCGGGTGGCCACCAAATTCGTCAACGTGGCCAAGCGTTACTATGCCGAGCAAGGCCGCCAAGTCGACATCATCAAGCTGTACGGTTCCATGGAGCTGGCGCCGCTGATCAACCTGGCCGACAAGATCATCGACGTGGTCGATACCGGTAACACCTTGCGTGCCAACGGCCTGGAACCCCAGGAAATGATCGCCGACATCAGTTCCCGCCTGGTGGTCAACAAGGCCTCCATGAAAATGCAGCACGCCCGCATCCAAAGCCTGATCGACACCCTGCGCAAAGCGGTCGAATCGCGACACCGCGGCTGACTTCTGCGCGCGACCTTCGCTGTCGCGCCCGTCTATCCGCGTCATAGCCACTTTTCTCAGGTGCCCGCGCGGATGGACTGGTAGCCTAGGGCGCCTGAGCATTCGCTATCAACCGAGGCCCTCGCCATGACCGTGTCCACTGCAATTGCCCGTCTCAACGCTGCTGACCCGGACTTCGCCCGACATCTGGATCATCTGCTGAGCTGGGAGAGTGTGTCCGATGAGGCGGTCAACCAGCGCGTGCTCGACATCATCAAGGCTGTGCGCGAGCGCGGCGACGACGCCCTGGTAGAGTTCACCCAGCGCTTCGATGGCCTGCAAGCCGACTCCATCCAGGACTTGATCCTCGATCGTCAGCGGCTTGAGCTCGCACTGACCCGCATCACCGACACCCAGCGTGCGGCCCTTGAAAAAGCCGCCCAGCGCGTGCGCCTTTACCACGAGCGGCAAAAACAGGACTCCTGGCAGTACACCGAAGCCGATGGCACGGTGCTGGGCCAGAAGGTCACCCCGCTGGATCGCGCCGGGTTGTACGTACCTGGCGGCAAGGCGTCCTACCCCTCATCCGTGCTGATGAACGCCATTCCAGCCAAGGTGGCTGGTGTGGGCGAGGTGGTCATGGTGGTGCCCACACCGCGTGGCGAGGTCAACGAACTGGTGCTGGCTGCGGCCTGTATCGCCGGTGTCGATCGGGTGTTCACCGTCGGTGGCGCCCAGGCGGTGGCTGCCCTGGCCTATGGCACTGCCAGCGTACCCAAGGTCGACAAGATCGTCGGCCCGGGCAACATCTATGTCGCCACGGCCAAGCGTCATGTGTTCGGGCAGGTCGGGATCGACATGATCGCCGGCCCCTCCGAGATCCTGGTGGTGTGTGACGGCCAGACCGATCCTGACTGGATCGCCATGGACCTGTTCTCCCAGGCCGAGCACGACGAGGACGCCCAGGCCATTCTGGTAAGCCCGGACGCTGCATTCCTCGACCGCGTCGCGGCGAGCATCGACAAGCTGCTGCCGACCATGGAGCGGGCCGACATCATCGAGAAGTCGGTCAATGGGCGGGGTGCATTGATCCAGGTGCGCGACATGCAGCAGGCCATCGAGGTGGCCAACCGTATCGCGCCTGAGCACCTCGAGTTGTCAGTGGCAGATCCACAGGCGTGGCTGCCGCACATCCGTCATGCCGGCGCCATCTTCATGGGGCGTCACACCAGCGAGGCGCTGGGTGACTACTGCGCGGGCCCGAACCATGTATTGCCCACCTCCGGCACTGCACGCTTCTCGTCGCCGCTGGGGGTCTATGACTTCCAGAAGCGTTCATCGATCATCTTCTGTTCGGAGCAGGGCGCTTCCGAACTGGGGCAAACGGCCTCCGTGCTGGCCCGCGGCGAGTCGCTGACCGCCCACGCGCGCAGCGCCGAATACCGCATTCTGACTACCGAGAAGGGGAACTGAACATGAGTCGATTCTGGAGCCCTTTCGTCAAGGCACTGGTGCCCTATGTCCCTGGTGAGCAACCCAAGCTTGCCCGCCTGGTCAAGCTGAACACCAACGAGAACCCCTATGGCCCGTCGCCCAAGGCGCTCGAAGCCATGCGCGGTGAAATCAACGACAGCCTGCGCCTTTACCCTGATCCCAATGGCGATCACCTGAAGCAGGCGGTAGCGGACTACTACGGCATCACCGCTGCCCAGGTGTTTGTCGGCAACGGCTCGGACGAGGTGCTGGCGCACATCTTCCATGGCCTGTTCCAGCACGATGCACCTTTGCTGTTCCCAGACATCAGCTACAGCTTCTATCCAGTGTATTGCGGGCTGTACGGTATTGCCTACGAGCAGGTGCCCCTGGACGAGCAGTTCCAGATCCGCGTCGAGGACTACCGCAAGCCCAATGCCGGCATCATTTTCCCCAACCCCAATGCGCCGACTGGCTGCCTGATGCCGTTGCAGGCCATCGAGCAACTGTTGCAGCAGAACCCAGATTCGGTGGTGGTCGTCGATGAGGCCTATATCGATTTCGGCGGTCAGACGGCGATCAGCCTGGTAGGCCGTTACGACAATTTGCTGGTCACCCAGACCCTGTCGAAATCGCGCTCCCTGGCCGGCCTGCGGGTGGGCCTGGCGGTAGGTCATCCGGACCTGATCGAGGCGCTGGAGCGGATCAAGAACAGTTTCAACTCCTACCCGCTGGACCGCGCCGCTATCGTCGGTGCGGCAGCGGCATTCGCCGATCGCGCTTATTTCCAGCAGACCTGCCAGAAAGTGATCGACAGTCGCGGAGCGCTGGTGGGCGAGTTGCAAGCGCGTGGCTTCGAGGTGCTGCCATCGGCAGCCAACTTCGTCTTCGCCCGCCATCCCCAACACGATGCCGCCGCCCTCGCGGCCCGGCTACGCGAGCAAGGGGTGATCGTGCGTCACTTCAAGCAGGCGCGGATCGATCAGTTCCTGCGCATCACCATTGGCACTCCTGAAATGAATCAGGCGTTGCTCGACGCCCTGGTCTGACGCCGTTGCGTTCGCCATGTCCCGCGAGGGTCATGGCGAGTGTCTTTTTCAAGGTTATCGAACCACGAGTGCGGACCAGGCTACGCACCTGATCTTGCTCGCCTTCTGACACGAGTTACCAATGCCTGAACCTAGCACGCCCCAAACCCACGCAGTGGATCCTGACCGCGACCCGTTGCTCATCGACGCCGAGGCGGACGACGAGCAGGTACAGCGCCAGCCGCCGGTCAGGCACAAGCCCTGGCTGCTGTTGCTCGGCCTGGTACTGGTGGCCTTGAACCTGCGCCCTGCGTTGTCGAGCGTGGCGCCGGTGCTGGGGCAGGTTTCTGACGGGCTGGGGCTCAGCGCAGCGCAGGCAGGTCTGCTGACGACATTGCCGGTGCTGTGCCTGGGCCTGTTCGCGCCGCTCGCGCCCATGCTGGCGCGCCGTCTGGGCAGCGAACGGGTGGTGCTGGGCATTCTGGCGACCTTGGCGCTGGGCATCGTACTGCGCAGTGTCCTGGGCACGACAGGTCTGTTTCTGGGCAGCCTGGTGGCCGGTGCCAGTATCGGCATCATCGGTGTACTGCTGCCGGGTATCGTCAAGCGCGACTTTCCACAGCATGCCGGCACGCTGACCGGCGTCTATACCATGGCGCTGTGCCTGGGGGCGGCGATGGCGGCGGGGGCGACCGTGCCGTTGGCGCACGCGTTGGGCGACAACTGGGCCCCGGCACTGGGGTTCTGGATGCTACCGGCCGTGCTGGCCATGCTGGTATGGCTGCCGCAGGCGCGCAACGGTCATGGCGTGCACAAGGTCGCCTATCGCGTGCGTGGCCTTTGGCGTGATCCGCTGGCATGGCAGGTCACACTGTACATGGGGCTGCAGTCCTCACTCGCCTACATTGTCTTCGGCTGGCTGCCCTCGATCCTGATCGGCCGCGGCCTTAGCCCAACCCAGGCGGGCCTGGTGCTGTCGGGGTCGGTGATCATGCAACTGGTCAGCTCGCTTGCGGCACCTTGGCTGGCCACCCGTGGGCGTGATCAGCGCCTGGCGATCGTGGTGGTCATGCTGGTGACTTTGTGCGGGCTGTTCGGCTGCCTTTACGCACCCTTGTCGGGGCTGTGGGGCTGGGCAGTGCTGCTGGGCCTGGGCCAAGGCGGCACGTTTGCCCTGGCACTGACCTTGATCGTGCTGCGCTCAAGGGATGCGCATGTGGCGGCGAACCTCTCCAGCATGGCTCAGGGGGTTGGCTACACGCTGGCGTCGATGGGCCCGTTCGCCGTGGGCCTGGTGCATGACCTGACCGGAGGCTGGAATGCTTTGGGTTGGGTGTTTGCCGTGCTCGGTGCAGGGGCCATCGTGTTCGGCCTGGGGGCCGGGCGCGCGTTGCATGTGCAGGTTACCAGCGAGAAGGTCCAATAGCTTCGCGGTGGTACTGGCGTAACCGGGCGAGGCAGATTATCGTGCGGTTTTCACCCTCAGGAAGCCCCTTTGATGAGCGATGCCAACCGCGAGTTGATCACCCGTTTCTACCAGGCTTTCCAGCGGCTTGATGCCCAGGCCATGGTCGCCTGTTACAGCGATGACGTGGTGTTCAGTGATCCGGTCTTCGGCACGCTGCGTGGCAAGGACGCCGGCGACATGTGGCGGATGCTGACCCGGCGCGCCAAGGATTTCTCCCTGCGCTACGACAACGTGCGTGCCGATGAGCGCGGTGGTTCGGCGCAATGGATTGCCACTTACGTTTTCGCCCAGACCGGACGAGGCGTGGTCAACACCATCCAGGCACGTTTTGAAATCCGCGATGGGCTGATACACCGGCATGAAGACAACTTCGACCTGTGGGCCTGGTCCCGCCAGGCCTTGGGTGCGCCAGGGCTGCTGCTGGGCTGGACACCCTGGCTGCAAGCGAAAGTACGCCACCAGGCATTCAAGGGCTTGCGGGCGTACCAGCACGCTCAAGGGGCGGCGACCGCCTGATCAGGCTCGTGATAGGTGAACGTGGCACGCTCGCCGGCCTGCCAGGGTAGCCGTATTTTGATCACGGGTATGAAGCCGCCATGGGTGCGGTGCCAGTCTCTTTGATCAGCTTGAGCTTGCTCCAGGGCACCGTACTCCCCGTCGATGTAGAAGAATGACTGGATGGGCAACTCGCCCGCGTGGGCTTCATCCCAAGCGCCGATCACTATCTCGTTCCAGACAAAGGGCAGCTCGTCAGCAAACAGTCGTTGCGCGCGCAGGGTCTGGTGGAAGGCTTGCGCACGTTCCGGTACGCGCGTCCGGCGTATATCGAAGGCGCATTGGCGCTTGTAGTCGCCGGTCAGCCTGAAGCGTGCGATCCAGTCTTCGGCCGTGTGCACGCCTTGCTCATGGCAGGCCGCTTCACGTTCGGGTGTTTGTCGATTGTCGCCGCATCCCCGGTTGTCTCGTTCCCACGTGTCGCCGTCGGTGGGCCATGCGCAGAGCATTTCATAGCGCAAGGAGCCGGCGGGTCGCTGCAACAGCGGATACAAGGTGAAGCCACTGCGACCATCGGCGGCCAGGCCAGTGGTCGGCAAGTCACTGCGCAGGTAGGAAAACGAAACACCACCTTTGTCCTTGCTGTTCTGGCTATGATGCCAGGTGTGATAGTGCGGGGATGGAAGCGTGGACCTCAGCAAGACGCCGGAACAGGCATGGGCCGGCACGGCATTGCCCTCGCACTGGGTGGGGATGGCGTTATAGTTTTCCTGCATGCGGGCGGCGGTCTGGGCGCCAATCGAAGCCTGTGCGCTGGCGGTTGCAGCGAGTACCGCAGTGGCCAGCAGTGAACGGATCTGTAAATGGAGCATGATGAGCCCTCGTCGAGTGGGCTCATGAAGTTAATGATGGATACAGCCGTTGTGGTGAGTGAAAACGTGTCGGATCAGGTAATAAAACCTTGGTATGTGTACCTGGTCAGGGCGGCCAATGGCGCGCTTTACTGTGGCATCAGCGATGACCCGAGGCGGCGCTTCGAGGCGCACTGCAAAGGCCAGGGTGCACGCTTTTTCAAGACCAGCCCTGCCCAGGCCCTGGTCTACGTGGAGCGGTGGCCGGACAAAGGCGAAGCCTTGCGCCAGGAAAGGCTGGTCAAGCGCCTGCGCAAGTCGGCGAAAGAGGCACTGGTGTCCTCCTACAACGCCGAACCTGCATGCGGTGCAGTCAGTCCTTGCGACGCTTGAGCTGATCCACGAGCGTTGTGGGCAGACCCTTGATGATCAAGGTGCCAGCCGCTTCGTCGTACTCCACCTTGTCACCCAGCAAATGGGCCTCGAAACTGATCGACAGCCCTTCGGCACGGCCGGTGAAGCGACGGAACTGGTTCAGGGTGCGCTTATCGGCAGGAATCTCCGGTGACAGCCCATAGTCCTTGTTGCGGATATGGTCGTAAAACGCCTTGGGCCGATCTTCATCGATGAGGCTGGACAGTTCTTCGAGCGTCACAGGCTCGCCCAGCTTGGTCTGCGTGGTGGCGTAGTCCACCAGTGTCTGGGTTTTTTCACGGGCAGAGGCCTCGGGCAGGTCCTCGCTTTCCACGAAGTCACTGAACGCCTTGAGCAACGTGCGCGTCTCGCCCGGCCCGTCTACACCTTCCTGACACCCGATGAAGTCCCGGAAGTAATCCGAGACTTTCTTGCCGTTCTTGCCCTTGATGAACGAGATGTACTGCTTGGAGTTCTGGTTATTCTTCCATTCCGAAAGGTTGATGCGCGCCGCCAGGTGCAACTGACCCAGGTCCAGGTGCCGCGAAGGCATGACATCGAGTTCGGCGTTCACGGCAACGCCTTCGCTGTGGTGCAGCAGTGCGATGGCCAGGTACTCGGTCATGCCTTGCTGATAGTGCGCAAAGAGCACGTGCCCGCCGGTGGACAGGTTGGATTCTTCCATCAGCTTTTGCAGGTGCTCCACGGCCAGCCGGCTGAAGGCGGTGAAATCCTGCTCCTGGTCCAGGTACTGCTTCAACCAGCCACTGAGCGGGTAGGCACCGGACTCGCTGTGAAAGAACCCCCAGGCCTTGCCCTGCTTGGCGTTGTAGCTGTCATTGAGGTCGGCGAGCAGGTTCTCGATGGCGTCGGAGGCTGCCAGCTCGGCGTCGCGTGCGTGCAGCACGGCAGGGCTGCCATCGGGCTTTTTGTCGATCAGGTGAACGATGCAATGTCGGATTGGCATGGGGTTCTCGGCCAGCTGCAAAAGCGCTGAAGTTTACCTCAGACGCTCGGTGATTCAGTGGCCGGATCGTAGCAGAAATGAAGGTTGGCGGTTTTTTGCTCAAATTCGCGGTGTTTTCATCAGTAGGGCCTGAAAACCTGCATTAAATCAGGGGCGGCAGCGGATATTTGTCCGCTGCTGTGGTAGTTTTGCGCGGTCTTGCGCCCCTGTTGTGGCGCATTGCTGCAGTACGCGCTCGGCGTGTCGAACCAAACGCTGATTTGCGTATCTACATACCCAATTGGCGCGGCCCTCCAATCTCGTCGGGGCTGGCCCGATAACGTCGTCGTTCGCTGCATAACCATCGAATTTGATAGGGAAGGAACACCACCATGGCATTGACCAAAGACCAACTGATTGCCGACATCGCCGAATCGATCGCAGCGCCTAAAGCCACCGCCAAGAACGCTCTGGAGCAACTGGGCCAGATCGTTGCCGACCAACTGGAAAACGGCGCTGAAATCACCCTGCCAGGCATCGGCAAGCTGAAAGTCTCCGAGCGTCCTGCCCGTACCGGCCGCAACCCTTCGACTGGCGCCGCCATCGAAATCGCTGCCAAGAAAGTCGTCAAGTTCGTACCGGCCAAAGTGCTGACCGACGCCATCAACAAGTAATTGTCGATGCGGTGACCTAACCGCGCTCGGGTTGCCCGAGCGCGGTTTTTTCATGCCTGTGAAATGTGCTTGGCGCGCCATGCCTTGCGTGCAGCATCGTCATGGAAGCTCCAGGCGAGCATGCGGCTTTGTTTCTGCCCTTGGCCCATTTCGACAACGCGCACCGCCGCGGCCCCGGTCTTATTCAAGATGGCCTCCAGCGCCGGCAGGTTACTGGCCTTCGATACCAGGCTGGTGAACCACAGTGTCTGGCTGGCGTAGGGCGCGCTCTCGTTGATCAGTTGGGTGACGAAGCGGATCTCACCGCCTTCGCACCACAGTTCGTTGTTCTGGCCACCGAAGTTCAGCACGGGCAGCTTGCGCTTGGGGTCCTGCTTGCCCAGGTTCTTCCATTTGCGCTGGCTGCCACGGGTGGCTTCCTCGCGTGAGGCATGGAAGGGCGGATTGCACAGGGTCAGATCGAAGCGCTCATCGTCCTTGAGCAGGCCGCTTAGGATATGCGCAGGGTTGCTCTGCTGGCGCAGGTTGATGACCTTGTCCAGGCCATTGGCCTGAATGATCGTCCTGGCCGACGCCAATGCTACGGGATCGATGTCCGAGCCCAGAAAGCGCCAGCGGTAATCGCTATGGCCCAGCAGCGGGTAGATGCAGTTGGCACCCACGCCGATGTCGAGCACGCGCACCTGGGCGCCTTTGGGGGGCTGGCCTGCGTTGTCGGCAGCCAGCAGGTCGGCGGCCACATGAATGTAGTCGGCGCGACCGGGAATCGGCGGGCACAGGTAGTTGGCCGGGATGTCCCAGTGCTGGATCCCGTACTGGGCTTTGAGCAGGGCACGGTTGAACACTCGCACGGCTTCGGGGTTGGCGAAATCGATGCTGGGTTTGCCGTGAGGGTTGGTGATGGTGAAGCGCGCCAGGTCAGGGTGGGCCTTGATCAGGCTCGGGAAGTCGTAGCGGCCCTGGTGGCGGTTGCGCGGGTGCAGGGTGGGTTTATTTTGAGTCATGCTCGGGTCCGGTGCTGCATGTGCTGGCCAGGGGGCCGCTGTGCGGCCCATTCGCGGCGCAAGGCCGCTCCCACAGGATAGTGGGGCTCCTTGAAGGCAGCGCCGTTCCTGTGGGAGCGGCCTTGTGCCGCGAAACGAGGGCGAAGCCCTCGCTGGTCAGGTCAGCATTGTCAAGTTACAGCGCTGCAATCCGCGCATGCTGCTCGGTGAAGTTCGCCAACGCCTGCTCGGACTCGGCCAGCTTGGCGCGTTCCTTCTCGATGACGGCAGGCGGTGCCTTGTCGACGAACGCGGCGTTGGACAGCTTGCCGCCCACGCGCGCCACCTCGCCTTGCAGGCGCTGGATTTCCTTGTTCAGGCGGGCCAGTTCGGCATTTTTGTCGATCAGCCCGGCCATCGGTACCAGCACCTGCAGGTCGCCCACCAACGCCGTGGCGGACAATGGCGCCTCGTCGTTGTCGCCCAGCACGGTGAACGATTCGACCTTGGCCAATTTCTTGAGCAAGGCTTCGTTTTCCTGCAGGCGACGCTGGTCGTCGGCGCTGGCGTTCTTCAGGAACAGCGGCAGGGGCTTGCCGGGGCCGATGTTCATTTCGGCGCGAATGTTGCGCAAGCCGACCATCAGCTCCTTGAGCCACTCGATGTCGCCCTCGGCAGCCACGTCGATGCGTGCATCATTGGCCTGGGGCCAGGGCTGCAGCATGATGGTCTTGCCTTCGACGCCGGCCAGGGGCGCGATGCGCTGCCAGATCTCTTCGGTGATGAACGGCATGAACGGGTGGGCCAGGCGCAATGCCACTTCCAGCACGCGAACCAAGGTACGGCGCGTACCACGGGCGCGCTCCACAGGGGCCTGCTCGTCCCACAACACAGGCTTGGAAAGCTCCAGGTACCAGTCGCAGTACTGGTTCCAGATGAATTCGTACAGCGCCTGGCTGGCCAGGTCGAAGCGGAACTGCTCAAGCTGACGGGTCACTTCGGCTTCGGTGCGCTGCAGCTGCGAGATGATCCAGCGGTCGGCCAGCGACAGCTCGTAGGCTTCGCCGTTCTGGCCGCAGTCCTCACCCTTGTCCAGCACGTAGCGGGCGGCGTTCCAGATCTTGTTGCAGAAGTTGCGGTAGCCTTCGACGCGGCCCATGTCGAACTTGATGTCGCGACCGGTCGAGGCCAAGGAGCAGAACGTGAAGCGCAGGGCGTCGGTGCCGTAGCTGGCAATGCCCTCGGGGAACTCGGCCTTGGTCTGCTTGGCGATCTTCTCGGCCAGCTTGGGCTGCATCATGCCGCTGGTGCGTTTTTCCAGCAGGGCATCGAGGGTGATGCCGTCGACGATATCCAGCGGGTCCAGCACGTTGCCCTTGGACTTGGACATCTTCTGGCCCTGGCCGTCACGCACCAGGCCGTGCACGTACACGGTCTTGAACGGAACCTGGGGCGTGCCATCCTCGTTCTTGATCAGGTGCATGGTCAACATGATCATGCGCGCAACCCAGAAGAAGATGATGTCGAACCCGGTCACCAGTACATCGGTGGAGTGGAATTTCTTGAGGAACTCGGTTTGCTCCGGCCAGCCCAGGGTCGAGAAGGTCCACAGGCCCGAGCTGAACCAGGTATCGAGTACGTCGTCATCCTGGCGCAGGTTCACGTCCGCGCCGAGGCCGTGCTTGCTGCGCACTTCCTCTTCGTTGCGCCCGACGTAGACCCGGCCCGCCTCGTCGTACCAGGCCGGGATGCGATGGCCCCACCACAGCTGACGGCTGATGCACCAGTCCTGGATGTCGCGCATCCAGGAGAAGTACATGTTCTCGTACTGCTTGGGCACGAACTGGATACGACCATCTTCGACCGCAGCAATGGCAGGCTCGGCCAGTGGCTTGGTGGAAACGTACCACTGGTCGGTCAGCCACGGTTCGATGATGGTGCCCGAGCGGTCACCCTTGGGCACTTTCAAGGCATGGTCGTCGATGCCGACCAGCAGGCCCTGGGCTTCCAGGTCAGCAACGATCTGCTTGCGTGCAACGAAGCGATCGAGGCCGGCGTACTGGGACGGCAGGGCGGTGTCTACCTGGTCATTGAGCGAACCATCGAGGTTGAACGCCTGGGCCGCTGGCAGTACCACGGCATTCTTGTCGAAAATGTTCAGCAGCGGCAGATTGTGACGCTTGCCGACTTCATAGTCGTTGAAGTCGTGGGCCGGGGTGATCTTGACGCAACCGGTGCCGAACTCAGGGTCGCAGTAGTCATCGGCGATGATGGGGATGCGACGGCCAACCAGCGGCAACTCGACGAACTTGCCGATCAGGGCCTGGTAGCGTTCGTCGGTGGGGTTAACCGCGACGGCAGCGTCACCCAGCAGGGTTTCCGGACGCGTGGTGGCGACCACCAGGTAATCCAGCCCCTCGGCGGTGGTGGCACCGTCGGCCAGCGGGTAGCGCAGGTTCCACAGGTGGCCTTTCTCGTCGTGGCTTTCCACTTCCAGGTCGGAAATGGCGGTGTGCAGCTTGGTGTCCCAGTTGACCAGGCGCTTGCCCCGGTAGATCAGGCCGTCTTCGTGCAGGCGCACGAACGCTTCCTTGACCGCTTCGGACAGGCCATCGTCCATGGTGAAGCGCTCGCGGCTCCAGTCCACGGAGGAGCCAAGGCGACGAATCTGCCGGCTGATGTTGCCGCCCGACTGGTCCTTCCACTCCCAGATTTTTTCCAGGAACTGTTCGCGGCCCAGGTCATGACGGTTCAGGCCCTTGGCTTCGAGCTGGCGCTCGACCAGCATCTGCGTGGCGATGCCCGCGTGGTCGGTACCCGGCTGCCAGAGGGTGTCGCGACCCTGCATGCGACGGAAGCGGATCAGGGCGTCCATGATCGCGTTGTTGAAGCCATGACCCATGTGCAGGCTGCCGGTCACGTTCGGCGGCGGGATCATGATGGTGTAGGACTCGCCTGCACCTTGTGGGGCGAAATAGTTCTCGGCTTCCCAGGTGTTGTACCAGGAAGTTTCGATGGCGTGCGGCTGGTAGGTCTTATCCATGCGCGGCGGGACCCTGTGCATTTATTCGGGAAAGCCGGGAAGTATAACCAAGCCGAAGGGCGCAGGCGACAAGCGGCTGCTGGGTGGGCAAGCGGACTTCATCGCAGTTGGCGTTAGCGATTGGCGCGTAGGAGCGGCCTCGCCGGGGCGCCGGACCGGCCGCGATGGGCCGCGAAGCGGCCCCAGTATTTGAATCACAACATATAAAATGGGGCCGCTGCGCGGCCCATCGCGGCCGGTCCGGCGCCCCGGCGAGGCCGCTCCTGCCAGAGGGGCGTAGCTTGCAGGGGTTGTAAAGACCAGGGCTCAGCAGCCCCTTCACTCCGAACGCTTGATCAACCGCTCGATGCGCGCATCGAGGCGACGCTTGATCTCGTTTTCGATGTGCGGGGTAAAGTCGTTGATCACATCCTGCATGATCATCTGCGCTGCAGCGCGCAGTTCGCTTTCAAGGTGCAGCAGGGTGTCCTGGCGACGTGCTTGCGGGTCATCAAGGGGGTTGTCGCTGGCAGCCGGGTCGGCAGCGCTGTCAACGGGCGAAGGCGCCTGTTCCACCGTGTCGGTGAGCAAAGGCGGTTGCAGGTCGGCATCGCCAAGCAGTTGGCGAATCGACTCGAGGTCGTCGAGCAGGTGGGTGGAGCCGGGCAGGGGAGCGTGCTTGTCCATCGTTATCAAAATCGCTGTAAGCGGTGGTCTTGCAGAGCATAGCCTTGTTCACGGTAGAAACGGAATCGCTCACGCGCCGATTGGCGGATGGCGGCCTCTTCAACCACGATCTCGGCAACCCGCTCGAACTGGCTGACAAAACCGGGAACATTGGCGCCCAGGTTGATCAACAAGTCCTGGTGCCCCTGTGCATGATCCCCGACACCAAGCGCCACGCGCGCATCGGCGTGGTCTTCGGCCAGGTCATGGGGCACGAAGGCTTCGCCCCTGAATGCCCACAAACGCTTGTCCAAGGCGGCACGCTGATCGTTATCCTGGCAATGCAGGTAGACGCGATGGCCCAGCCGCCAGGCTTTGTCGCACAGCTTGCAGGCGAAATCCAGGCGCGCCTCCAGCGAATCGGTGGGCAGTATGTAGAAGTCGACTTTGCTCATGTGGGTTCCGTTGGCCAGCAGTGCCCGAGGCACTGCCGGCGCTCGCCTTCAGGCGCCGGCACGGTCCAGCAGGTACTGGGTCAACAGGGGCACCGGGCGACCGGAGGCACCCTTGTCCTTGCCGCCGCTGATCCAGGCGGTACCGGCGATATCCAAGTGCGCCCAGTCATAGGCCTTGGCGAACCGCGACAGGAAGCAACCGGCAGTGATGGTGCCGGCTTTCGGCCCGCCGATGTTGCCCATGTCGGCGAACGGGCTGTCCAGTTGTTCCTGGTACTCATCGAACAGCGGCAATTGCCAGGCGCGGTCATCGGCGCGCTTGCCTGCCTCGAGCAGTTGGCTGACCAGCTCGTCGTTGTTGCCCATCAGGCCGCTGGTGTGGCTGCCCAGGGCGACGATGCAGGCGCCGGTGAGCGTGGCGATATCGATCACCGCCTGGGGCTTGAAACGCTCGGCGTAGGTGAGGGTATCGCACAGCACCAGGCGACCTTCGGCGTCGGTGTTGAGAATCTCCACGGTCTGGCCGCTCATGGTGGTGACAATATCACCAGGGCGAGTGGCGCCACCGCTGGGCATGTTCTCGGCACAGGCGAGCAGGCACACCAGGTTGATGGGCAGCTGCAGTTCCAGCACCGCACGCAGGGTACCGAACACGCTGGCTGCGCCGCACATGTCGTATTTCATCTCGTCCATGCCGGCACCGGGCTTGAGGCTGATGCCGCCGGTGTCGAAGGTGATGCCCTTGCCCACCAGCACGTAGGGCTTGTCGCCTTTCTTGCCGCCTTGGTAGTTGAGCACGATCAGACGCGGAGGTTGATCGCTGCCCTGGCCGACGGCGTAGAACGCGCCCATGCCCAGGTCCTTGATCTTCTTCTCGTCCAGCACATCGACTTTCAGGCCCTTGTGCGCCTTGCCCAGCTCCTTGGCCTGCTCGGCCAGGTAGCTTGGATGGCACAGGTTGGGAGGCAGGTTGCCCAGGTCACGGGTATAGGCCATGCCGGTGGCAATGGCACTGGCGTGGCGCACGGCGCGTTCCACGTCGGCCTGGTTGAGTTTGGTGGTGAGCAGGGTGACTTTCTTCAGCGCCCGAGGCTCGGCCTTCTGGCTTTTGAAACGATCGAATACGTACTCGCCATCGAGTAGGGTTTCACCCAGCAGGCGATATTTGCCGTAGCCTGTATCGCGGTTGCTCAGCGCAATGTCATCGAGTGCCAGAACGGCGTCGGCGCCGTTGAGGCCCTTGAGCACACCGGCAACGCTGGCCACCAGCTTGCGCCAGGTGCGATCACCCAGCGCCTCGTCCTTGCCGCTACCCACCAGCAGCACACGCTCGGCCTTCAGGCCCGCAACAGCGTGCAGCAGCAGCGTCTGGCCAGGCTTGCCGGCCAGGTCGCCACGCTTGAGCGCAGCGCTGATGGCGCCCTCGCTTGCCAGGTCCACGGCCTGGGCCACGGTGCCCAAGGCACGTTTTTCACCGACTGGGATGACCAGCGTTGCGGTCTTGACCGATGCAGCGGCTACGCTTTTTACAACCAGTTCCATCTCAGGGTCCCCGAATGATCGATACGTGTGGCGCCGTGCTGGCCGGCGCTTGGAACGCGACTGGCTGCGCGGTGGCAGGCCAGTGGAAAAGCTGCCAGTTTGAGCCTGCGGCCGGCGTGCTGACAACCCCGGCGTGCTGTGCGATGCGCGGCCAAGTGACAGGCGCGGTCAATCACAGGATAATGCGCGCACTTTATATGGAGGTTCGCCTTGGGCGAACCAGCATTGGCCTTGGATGTACTAAGTCATCGTCTGGTGCCATCGATTGGCAGTCCGTGCTGACAACCCAGGAGTGTCTGGTTTGATCGTCTTTCGTTATCTATCCCGCGAGGTCCTGGTGACCTTGAGCGCCGTCAGCGCCGTGCTGCTGGTGATCATCATGAGCGGGCGCTTCATCAAATACCTGGCCCAGGCTGCACAGGGGGTGCTCGACCCTGGCGTCCTGTTCCTGATCATGGGGTTCCGCCTGCCGGGCTTCCTGCAACTGATCCTGCCGCTGGGGTTGTTCCTGGGTATTCTGCTGGCCTATGGCCGGCTGTACCTGGAAAGCGAAATGACCGTGCTGTCGGCCACCGGCATGAGCCAGCAGCGCCTGCTGGCCATGACCATGGCGCCCGCGGCACTGGTGGCGCTGCTGGTGGCCTGGCTGAGCCTGAGCCTGGCACCCCTGGGCGTGGCCCAGGTGCAGAAGATCATCAGCCAGCAGGATGCCCTGACCGAATTCGACACTTTGGTGCCGGGCCGCTTCCAGACCCTGCGTGATGGTTCGCGGGTGACCTACACCGAGCAGCTTTCCGATGACCGGGTAAACCTGGGCGGCGTGTTCATCTCGGAAAAACGCTTCAACCAGGACAAGACCAAGGACCGCGCCCCGTCGGTGCTGGTGGCCGAGCGCGGGCACCAGGAAATCCAGGCTGACGGCAACCGTTACCTGGTGCTCGAAAACGGCTACCGCTATGACGGCAACCCAGGCCAGGCCGACTACCGCGCCATCAAGTACGACACCTATGGCGTGTTGTTGCCCAAGCCTGAAGTCAGCGAGGAGGTCACCGAGCGCGAGGCGATCCCCACCACCGATCTGTTCGGTGCCCAGGATTTGCGAGAGCGCGCCGAATTGCAATGGCGCCTGTCCCTGCCGATCCTGGTGTTCATCGTGACCCTGCTTGCCGTGCCGCTGTCGCGGGCCAACCCTCGGCAGGGGCGCTTCCTCAAGCTGCTGCCGGCCATCCTCCTGTACATGGCGTACCTGACAATGCTGATTTCCGTGCGCGGTGCACTCGAGAAGGGCAAGCTGCCCATCGCCCTTGGCATGTGGTGGGTGCATGGGCTGTTCCTGCTCATCGGCTTGGGCCTGATGTACTGGGAACCTCTTCGCCTCAAGCGCGCAGCTCGTCGTGCGGAGGTGGCCCGTGGCTAAGCTCGATCGTTATATCGGCCAGAGCGTGCTGGTGGCTATCCTGGCTGTCCTGGGCATCATCCTGGGGCTGGCCTCGCTGTTCGCCTTCATCGACGAAATGGGCGACCTGAGCGATACCTACACGGTGCTCGAAGCAGGCAAGTATGTGCTACTTACCGCGCCGCGGCGGCTGTACGACATGCTGCCGATGGCTGCGCTGATCGGCTGCCTGATCGGCCTGGGTACGCTGGCCAGCAGCAGTGAGTTGACCATCATGCGCGCCGCTGGGGTGTCGATCGGTCGTATCGTCTGGGCGGTGATGAAACCGATGCTGGTGCTGATGCTGGTTGGCCTGCTGATCGGCGAGTACGTGGCACCGGTCACCGAAAACAAAGCCCAGGCCGATCGCTCCCTGGCCCAGGGTGGCGGTGAAGCGCAAAGCTCCAAGCGTGGCATGTGGCACCGGCAGGGCGAGGAGTTCGTGCACATCAACTCCGTGCAGCCCAACGGCCTTCTGCTGGGTGTGACCCGCTACCGGTTCGACGACAAGCGCAATATCATCAGCTCCAGCTTCGCGCGCCGGGCGCGTTACGAAAACGATCACTGGCTGCTGACCGATGTGCGCACCACACTGTTCCATGGCGACCGTACTGAAGTCGTGCAAAACCCTGAAGAACAGTGGGATGTGTCGGTCACACCGCAGTTGCTCAACACGGTGGTGCTGGCGCCTGAATCGCTGTCGATCACCGGCCTGTGGGACTACATCCACTATCTGTCCGACCAAGGGCTGAACAACGCCCGCTACTGGCTGGCCTTCTGGACCAAGGTCCTGCAACCGGCCATTACGGCAGCCCTGGTACTCATGGCCATTTCGTTCATTTTCGGGCCGCTGCGATCGGTAACGCTTGGCCAGCGTGTCTTCACCGGCGTGCTGGTGGGCTTCGTGTTCCGTATTGCCCAGGACCTGCTGGGCCCATCCAGCCAGGTGTTCGGCTTCCCGCCGTTGCTTGCGGTGGTGCTGCCAGCGGGCATCTGTGCCGTGGCAGGCTTGTGGTTGTTGCGCCGCGCTGGATAAACCTGCTGCGCAGCCGCATGGCTGCGTGCTTGACCCTAGGGGCCGCTAGAGCGGCCCCTTGTGTTTCAGGGCCGCTGCCGCTTGAGTAGAGCGCTCATTTCTTCGGCTTGGGGACTCGAACCAGTTGGCTCTCGGAGTAGATGTCGTGCCAACTGCGTTTGCGCTTGTCGACCAGGGCCCAGAAGAAACCCAGCCCCAGGCATAGCCACGAGGCGATGGAAACGACAAACCGCAACAGCGCCTGCCAGAGCGTGATGGGCGAGCCATCGGCGTTCTGCACACGCACGCCCCAGACCTGCATGCCCAGTGTCTGCCCGCCATGGGTCCAGAACTTGGCGAAGAAACCGAATAGCACGAACAGCAGCACCGTGGACAGCAAAGGGTCGCCGTCCAACGCGCCTGCTTCGGTGAGTTCGCGCATACGCTGCTGGCCGATGATCGCCATCTGGACCATCTTGTAGAGACCTGCGGTGACGATCAGCAGGGCCGTGCACAGCAAGAAATCATAGAACACCGCCGCCAGGCGCCTGCCGAGGCCGACCGGAGGGAAATCACCTTGGGGAAGCAGCACAGGCTTGGACATGTAGAACAGCTCCATCACGCAAAGCCGCCATTCTACGGGCAAAAAAAAGCCCCTGCACTGAGCAGGGGCTTTTTGGGGGGTAACAAGGCTTATTCAGCTACCTGTACCTTGTCAGCCTGCATACCTTTCTGGCCTTGTACGGCTTCGAAAGTGACTTTCTGGCCTTCTTTCAGGCTCTTGAAGCCGTTGCCTTCGATGGCGCGGAAGTGCACGAACAGATCAGCACCGCTTTCTGGGGTGATGAAGCCGTAACCTTTTTCGTCATTGAACCACTTGACGGTACCGGTCTGACGCTGAGACATGGTCTTATTTCCTATGAAACTTAGGTTTGGATGACAGTTTTCTTTCGCTTTCAAACAAGCAAAAGAGTACTGGGCTGGGTTGCAGGAAAGTAAGAGACGTCGAACGGGTTGTAGCAGATTGCGGCTACTGGCCCAGGTCACGAACTGTTGCGACCCATGCAAACACAGTGCATTGACTCTACGCCAACTGCCGAGCGAAAAACAAGCCTTCCAGCAGGTGTAAAAGTGACTGTTTTATAACCCTTGGCCAAATCGCCGAAAAGTGCATGGCGCCTGGCCTGGCGCCATGTTCGCAGTGGCGCACGCAACGTTCGTAACCGAAGATACCGAACGCTGCCACGCCGTCGATGAAACTGCCTTAACCGCGATAGTAACGGGGCGGTACGAATGGCGTTTTACTGACTTTCAAGGCCACCTTCTTACCGCGCACGAGGGCATATAAAAGCGTGTCCAGGGCGGCATGTTCGGTGTCCACATACCCCATCGCCACGGGGGCGCTGAGTGTGGGCCCAAAGCCGCCACTGCAGATGGTGCCGACCGGGGTACCTTCTGCATCGACAATCTCGGCGCCTTCGCGCACAGGTGTGCGTTCCTGGGGCAGCAAACCAACCCGCTTGCGTTTTACACCCTCATGTTGCTGGCCGAAGATGGCCTGCGCGCCCGGAAAGCCCCCGGCACGGGCACCATCGGCCCGACGTGGCTTGGACATTGCCCACATCAGGTTGGCTTGCACGGGCGAGGTGTCGCCGCTCATGTCATGGCCATACAGGCACAGGCCAGCTTCCAGGCGCAACGAGTCACGGGCCCCTAGCCCGATCGGCTGGACCTCTGGCTGCTTGAGCAGCTCCCTGGCGAGCGTCTCTGCGCCCGCCACCGGCACGGAGATTTCATAACCGTCCTCCCCGGTGTAGCCCGACCGACTGACCCAGCACAGGTGGCCCAGTAACTTGACAGGGCGCACCTGCATGAACGTCATGTCCGCCACTTCATGCGCCAGACGCTGCAGGACCTCAACCGCTGCCGGCCCTTGCAAGGCGAGCAGGGCACGCTGGTCGAACAACGGCTGGACCTCGCAGCGTTGACCGATATGCCGCTGCAGGTGCGCCAGGTCCTGATCCTTGCAGGCGGCGTTCACCACCAGCAGCAGCGTTTCGTCACCCAGATTGGCGACCATCAGGTCGTCGAGGATGCCGCCGTGTTCGTTGGTGAACATGGCATAGCGCTGCATGCCAACGGGCAGGTCGATGATGTCGACCGGCACCAGCGTTTCCAGGGCACTGGCTGCGTCGCGGCCCTTGAGCAGAATCTGCCCCATGTGCGAGACGTCGAATAACCCGGCGTGTTCACGGGTGTACAGGTGCTCTTTGAGCACGCCCAGAGGGTACTGCACCGGCATGTCGTAGCCCGCGAAGGGCACCATGCGCGCACCCAGTTCCAGGTGCAGGGCATGCAGTGGGGTTTTGAGCAGTGTTTCGGACATCGATGACTCCTTGCATGGGTTTCGGTCAATGTCCCGGGACATTGACCGCCAGGCGAATGACACACTCACGATCTGGCGCTGTCAGGCGTCCTGGTAGCTTTCGATCGACGGGCAGGCACAGACCAGGTTGCGGTCGCCAAAGACGTTGTCGACCCGGCTTACAGGCGGCCAGTACTTGCTTTGTACCAGGCCAGGCAGCGGATAGACCGCTTGCTCGCGGGAGTAACCATGGGCCCATTCGCCCACCAGTTCCGCTGCGGTGTGCGGCGCGTTCTTGAGCGGGTTGTCGTCCTTGTCCAGGGTGCCGTCCTCCACCGCGCGGATTTCCTCGCGGATCTGGATCATGGCTTCGCAGAACCTGTCCAGCTCTTCCCGGGATTCGCTTTCGGTCGGCTCGATCATCAGCGTGCCTGCCACCGGGAACGACATGGTCGGGGCGTGGAAGCCGTAGTCGATCAGGCGCTTGGCCACGTCGTCGACGCTGATGCCACTGGTGTCCTTGAGCGGGCGCAGGTCCAGGATGCACTCATGGGCGACCAGGCCATTGCTGCCGGTGTACAGCACCGGGTAGTGCTCCTCCAGGCGGCGAGCGATGTAGTTGGCATTGAGGATGGCCATCTGCGAAGCCCGTTTGAGCCCCGCGCCGCCCATCATGCGAATGTACATCCAGGTGATCGGCAGGATACTGGCGCTGCCGAAGGGTGCGGCGCATACCGCGCCTTCGGCAGTGCCCAGGGAGGCATGGCCCGGCAGGAAGGGCGCCAGGTGCGATTTCACGCCGATCGGCCCTACGCCCGGCCCACCGCCGCCATGGGGAATGCAGAAGGTCTTGTGCAGGTTCAGGTGCGACACATCGCCCCCGAACTTGCCCGGCGCGCACAGGCCGACCATGGCGTTCATGTTGGCGCCGTCGATGTAAACCTGGCCGCCGTTGTCGTGGACGATGGCGCAAATCTCGCCGATCGCTTCCTCGAACACCCCATGGGTGGACGGGTAGGTGATCATCAGCGCCGCCAGGCGCTCGCGGTGCTCGATGGCCTTGGCACGCAGGTCGGCGACGTCAACGTTGCCGCGCGCGTCGCAGGCCGTGACCACCACCTGCATGCCGGCCATGTTGGCCGTTGCCGGATTGGTGCCATGGGCTGAAGAAGGGATCAGGCAGATGTCGCGATGCCCTTCGTTACGGCTGCGATGATAGGCGCGGATCGCCAGTAGGCCCGCGTACTCGCCCTGAGAACCGGCATTGGGTTGCAGCGATACGGCATCGTAGCCCGTGGCTGCGCAGAGCATGGCCTCCAACTCCGACGTCAATTGCAAGTAACCCTGGCTCTGCTGCACCGGGGCGAAGGGGTGCAGGTTGCCGAATTCTGCCCAGGTGACCGGGATCATTTCGCTGGCAGCGTTGAGCTTCATGGTGCACGAGCCCAGCGGGATCATGCTGCGGTCCAGGGCCAGGTCCTTATCGGCCAGCTTGCGCAGGTAGCGCATCAACTCCGTTTCGCTGTGATAGCGATTGAATACGGGATGTTCGAGGAACGTCGAGCGACGCAGCAAGGCCTCGGGCAGCAGTGCACCGCTGCTGGCGGCCAGCGCTTGGAAGTCAGGCTGCGTTTGACCCTCGCCAAACAGCTGCCACAGCGCCTGTACATCGGCCGGGGTGGTGGTTTCGTCCAGCGATACGCCTACATGGCCGGCATCGACCTGGCGCAGGTTGATGCCTTGGGCGCGGGCTTTCTCGTGCAGGCCGAGGGTGGCATCGCCAGTAGCCAAGGTCAGGGTGTCGAATGCAGTGTCGCTTACCACCGTCACAGCCATTGCCCGCAGGCCCTGTGCCAGGATGGCGGTCAAGCTATGGATACGTTGTGCAATGCGCTTGAGGCCTTCAGGGCCGTGATAGACGGCGAACATGCTGGCAATGTTGGCAAGCAGCACCTGGGCGGTGCAGATGTTGCTGGTGGCCTTTTCGCGGCGAATGTGCTGCTCCCGTGTCTGCATGGCCAAGCGCAGGGCCGTCTTGCCGAAGCGGTCGACTGACACGCCGACCAGGCGCCCTGGCATGTCACGCTTGAAGGCATCGCGGGTCGCGAAGTAGGCCGCATGCGGCCCGCCGAAGCCCAGGGGCACACCAAAACGCTGGGCGCTGCCGATGGCCACATCAGCCTCGAACTCGCCAGGTGGGGTCAACAGGGTCAAGGCCAGCAGGTCTGCCGCCACGGCCACCAACGCATTGGCGTGATGGAACCGCTGCACCACTTCCCGGTAATCGAAGATACCACCGGTGCTGGCGGGGTACTGCAGCAAGGCGCCGAAGAACGGGCTGGCATCATCGAGCGCCTGCTCGTCGCCTACCACCACCTCGATGCCCAAGGGCTCTGCGCGGGTACGCAGTACATCGAGGGTCTGCGGGTGGCAATGCATCGAGGCGAAGAAGCGGTTGCTGGCCTTGTTCTTCGACAGGCGCTTGCAGAACGTCATGGCTTCGGCAGCCGCCGTGGCTTCATCGAGCAGCGAAGCATTGGCGATCGGTAACCCTGTGAGGTCGCTGATCAGGGTCTGGAAATTGAGCAAGGCTTCCAGCCGGCCCTGGGAAATTTCTGGCTGGTAGGGCGTGTACGCGGTGTACCAGGCGGGGTTTTCCAGCAGATTGCGCAGGATGGGCGCGGGCGTGTGGGTGTTGTAGTAACCCTGGCCTATGTAACTTTTGAAAAGCTGGTTCTTGCTGGCGATGGCCTTCAGGACGGCGAGCGCATCCGCTTCGCTGTGCCCATCGTCCGTGCCCAGCACGCTGGTGCCCTTGATGCTGGCGGGGATGACGGCGTCGGTCATGGCCTCCAGTGAATCGAAGCCCAGGGTGGCGAGCATGGCCTGCTCGTCTTCGCTGCGTGGCCCGATGTGACGGGCAATGAACTCATTGGCAGTGCCGAGGTTGATAGTCATGGCGTGGTTCCTCAGGCGTCGTCGTTGGCGTTGAGCAGGCGGTCGTAGGCACCCTGGTCGAGCAGGGCGCTCACAGCGCTGGCGTCGGCAGGCTTGAAGCGGAAGAACCAGCCTTCGCCCAGCGGGTCCTCGTTGACCAGCTCGGGGCTATCTTCAAGCTGAGCGTTGACCTCAATCACTTCGCCGGCCAGCGGCATGTACACGCCGCTGGCAGCCTTGACCGACTCGACGGTCGACGCTTCGCTGCCTTTGTCATAGTGCTGCAGCTCCGGCAGCTGCACGAACACCACATCGCCCAGTGCATTCTGGGCATAGGCGGTGATCCCTACGGTGACGCTGCCATCGGCTTCTACACGCAGCCATTCGTGGTCGTCGGTGAAACGCAACTCGCTCATGAAAAATCCTCGTGGACCGGGTGGCACGATTAGGTTCGCGCTCTGGTGGGTTTCCAGTAAGCAATAACGTGGCCAACTGGGCATAGACCCATGAAAGCGGGGGAGGGAGTGCTGGCTCGCTGATTACCGAATAGGCTTCTGTAACGAAATCGATACGCTCAAGTCTTGGTTATTCCGTTGGGCGCCGTTCATCTCTCAGCGCGGTGTGGGAGGGGCGGTGTACCGTTTTTGATACGGTGTATTGAATTTGATACGGCTGATTTCCTGTTCCAACTTGAGAAATGGATGACGCTGCACAGCACTCGTCAAAAATTAAAGATGGTAAACAATAGCCAGAATTCCCTGACGGGGGTCAACAACGTTTTAGCAGGATCTACTTCCTGCATAACTTTAGTTGTCGGGAACTTTGACCCTCTCATTGTCCGCATGGATCGCCTGTACGGTTCACGCGTGATCCTCTACATGCCTGAGTGACAATTCAGGCGGATCGCTCATGACGACCGTCAGGCATGTTCATGATGCCTGGCTTGTTTGTAAGCTTGATTAAGGATGATGTATGACACGCAAGCGCAGGCAAGTTGAATTGCCTCCTACCTATGTGGGAGGTACACCCTCAGGGCCCAATCTTCTTCCTCCCGGCTATTCAGGGCCATTGTTTCCCGCCGACCAGTATCACCCTGGCAGTACAATAATTGAACATTTCCGGTATGTGATAAACAGTGAACCGCAGATTCTGGAAACTGTAAATGACCATGCCAGTGCAGCATTTACCCAGGCGCTGGGACGTGCGGCTCAAACCCTCGAGCATGATGTCGCTTTGGTAAAGCAGACGCTAGGGCCGCCACCCGCGTCTACCGCCGGCATGCTCGCACACGACATTGCCGCACGTAACCTGTTGATCGCGCGTAAAGTTGAAGACCGTCATGTTCAGACTGAAGTAGCAGACCGATATTTTGGATCGACGCCACTGGGCAAGACGCGAAAAGACTATATCGACGCCACCTACAGATGGTTTGAAAAAGGTGTCGTGCGAAAGGACGTTTTGCGCACGCTGATCCAGGAATCGTTCACCGCTGCCTATCAAACGCAACTGCGCGATGCCGAAATTCAAATGCTCCAGGGTCAGATCGGCGCATTGCAGCAAGCGCTTGCACAAGCCGAGGCGCAGGCGCTCGCTGACGCGCAGGCGCAGCGGATAGCCGAGGCTCAGGCACGCGCCCAGGCTGAGGCACAGGCACGTGCCGAGGCTGAAGCACGGGCACGTGCTGAGGCCCAAGCCCAGGCACGCGCTCAGGAGCAGGCCCTCAAACAAGCACAGGCCCTGGCAAAAGCAAAAGCCGAGGCCGAGGCTATTGCGCGTGAAGCCGCCGCCAAAGCCGCCGCTGAAAAAGCCCTGGCCGAGCAAACCCTCAAACAGGCCAATACCTACCCAGTGCCGCTGGCCATCTCAAAGGCACAGGCGCATCTCGGCCTGTCCGCTGGCGCTACGCCGGTTAGCCTCGCTGCTGGCGCTTCGCTTGGAGCCGCTGTACGCGGTGCCATCTCCGCGTTGAACGCCGCATCATTGGAAGCGGTTGCCACCCCGTTCCTGATCGGCATTGCCGCACTGTTGCATGCGCCCAAGCTGGGTAATGGGGAGCGCAAGTCAAAGGTGTTGCCGCTTGGCAACTATCTGCTGAGTGTGCCTCTGACCGAATTGTCGATCGAGCTTGATTCCGCCGCTCAAACGCAGGCGGTCGAGCGGGCAGTGATCGACCTGCCGTTGCGCATGGGCGAGGTGCAGACGCTGGGCGGGCCAACCGAACTGTTCGTGGCCAATACAGATGGCCAGGTGATCCCTTCGGCAGTGCCCGTATTGAAGGCCGCTTACGACGCCCAGAGCGGTCAGTACACGGTCGTCACCGAGGATGTGCCGCCCAGAACCCTGACCTGGACACCGGCGGTCGAACCGACAGACAGTTCGACAAGCCTGCCACCTGCACCGCCGTCTCCTACCCACCTCATTGGCCCCATCCTCGAACCCCTTCAAGGGCGGTTGGACACGTATCCGGACTTGCCGGACTTCGGGTTCGATGACGTTGTCATCATATTCCCCAGCGACTCCGGGCTGCCACCGCTCTACGTGATGTTCAAGAGCCGTCGAAACATGCCGGGGGTGGTGAAAGGTAAAGGACAGCTGATCACAGGCACCTTTTTGACGGCGGGGAACCGCGAGGGGGTGCCGATTCCGCAGCAAGTTGCCAGTAAATTGAGGGGTAGGAAGTTTAGCAGTTGGGCGGCGTTCAGGCGTCGCCTGTGGCAGACTATTGGAAGAAGCCCGTTATTCGAGAGCGAGTTTATGCCAGCTGAATTGTTGAGTATGCGCAGGGGGCTTGCGCCGTTGGCAGAACTTGACGAACGAGTTGGAAAAAAGATCAAATATGAAATTCACCATGTGAAACGTATTGCTGATGGCGGAGACGTGTATGACATTGACAACCTGAGAATAGTATCACCAAAATTCCATCAGTCCCTGCATAAGCGGAATCGAAACGATGCCTAAAGAAATAAGTGATTATACTGAGCGAGAATTTTTTCAATTGGTGTATGCCTTATACCACAGTGACCCTCAGTACTTCCCTAATGACAGGGAGCATACTCGTGGCGTACTTGAATTCGAACGCCTTGTCCAGCACCCCGCAAAATCAAATCTGATTTACCGCCCACACAGGGTCGGGATTGAATCCTCCCCTCAAGCGGTAGTTGACGAAGTGAAACGGTGGCGAGCTGAACAGGGGCTTCCAGGTTTCAAGCCATCCTGAATCCAAAACAGACGACTCCCGCAGATCATCGAGCGGGAGTCTTTCAGCTTACCGGTTCGGCAACGCCATCACGGCTTCATCACTGAAAAAACGGCAACGCCAAATACACCTTGATCACCACCACATTGATCAAGTCAATGAAGAACGCCCCCACCATCGGCACCACCAGAAATGCCACATGCGAAGGCCCGAACCGCTGGGTTACCGCCTGCATGTTCGCGATTGCGGTAGGCGTTGCACCCAGCCCGAAGCCGCAATGGCCGGCGGACAGGACAGCCGCGTCGTAGGTGCGGCCCATGACCCGGAAGGTGATGAAGATGGCAAACAGCGCCATCAGCAGGGTCTGCGCCGCCAGCAGCACGAAGAACGGCAGTGCCAGTGCAGCCAGGTCCCACAGTTTCAACGACATCAACGCAATGGCCAGAAACAACGACAGGCTCACATTGCCCAGTACCGACACTTCCCGCTCGAACACCTGATAAAAGCCGAAGGCTGACAGGCCATTGCGCAGCAGTACGCCCACGAACAATACGCAGACGAAGTTTGGCAACTCGAAGGCAGTGCCTTTGAGCAGCTCATTCAATACAGTGCCGGTCAACAGGCTCACTGCAATCAAAGCAAGCGTCTCGATCACGGAAAACGAGGTGATCAGGCGTTCTTTCTCCGGTTGCTCGAAGCCTGAGGGCAACTGGGGCGTGTTGTTAGCCAAGCCAGGGGTCGCGACCCGTTTGATCAGTAGGCGGGCCACGGGACCGCCAATCAAGCCGCCCAATACCAGCCCGAACGTGGCGGAGGCCAATGCCAGCTCCGAGGCCGAGGCCAGGCCGAACTTTTCAGTGAAGGTGGCGCCCCACGCAGCACCGGTGCCATGGCCTCCCGACAGGGTGATCGAGCCGGCCAGCAGGCCCATCAGCGGGTCCAACCCCAGCGCCGTGGCCAGACCGATGCCCAGGGCGTTCTGCACCACCAGCAGGCCGGTCACCACCGCCAGGAACACGACCACCGCACGCCCACCTTTTTTCAGGCTGGCAAAATCGGCGTTCAGGCCGATGGTGGCGAAGAATGCCAGCATCAAAGGTGTCTGCAGGGAGGTGTCGAAGTGAACTTGCACATCGAAGGTGCGCAGCACCAGCAGGGCAATCGCGACCACCAGGCCGCCGGCGACCGGTTCAGGGATGTTGTAGGCACGCAGAAAACTTATGCGTGCGACCAGACCGCGACCTAGCAGCAGCACCAGGGAAGCGGCCACCAGCGTGCCGTAAAAATCGAGTTCGAACATCAGGTACTCTCGTTGAATCCATAACGGACCGCTGACCGCTCTGGGGCGGTCTGGCGGGGTGACAGGCAGGATTGCACTGGGGCCATTCTACGAGGCGTGAGGAAAGACGTATCCGGGGAACGCCTAGGAAAAGTCTGCTAAAACAGAGGGAATTGTCGTCAACCTCAGGTTTTTCCAGGAATTCCGTATTTGCGCAGGCGTTGGGCAATGGCGGTATGTGAGGTCTGCAGCCGGGCCGCCAGCAACCGGGTCGAGGGGTAGCTGGTATACAGCCGTTGCAACAGTTCACGCTCGAAATCACCCACGGCCTGTTCCAGGCTGGCCACGTCGCCCTCATGGGTGCGACTGACAGACGTGCCAGCGATGTCCAAATCGCCGATGTCCACCAGGTTGCTTTCGCAGATAGCGGCGGCGCGAAAGATCACGTTCTGCAATTGCCGCACATTGCCCGGCCATGGGTTAGCCAGCATGGCGCTGTGGGTGGCGGGGGTGAGCCTGCAGGCAGGCCGCTGGATCTGCGTGCAGGCCTGCTGCATGAAGAAGTGCGCAAGCATCAGGATGTCCTGGCCGCGGTCACGCAGGGGGGGAACCTGCAGGTTCAGCACGTTGAGGCGGTAGAACAGGTCCTCGCGGAACGTGCCCTCGGCCACCATCTGCTCCAGGTTACGGTGGGTCGCGCTGATGATACGCACGTTGACCTTCACTTCCCGGTCGCCCCCCACGCGGCGGAAACTGCCGTCACTGAGAAAACGCAGCAGCTTGGCTTGCAGGTAGGGGGACATCTCGCCGATCTCATCGAGAAACACCGTGCCCTGGTTGGCTAGCTCCATCAGCCCTGGCTTGCCGCCGCGCTGAGCGCCAGTGAAGGCGCCTGGTGCATAACCGAACAGTTCGCTCTCGGCCAGGCTTTCAGGCAAGGCGGCGCAGTTCAGGGCCAGAAAGGGGGCCGCGTGACGGCTGCTGATCGCGTGGCAGGCGCGGGCCACCAGTTCCTTGCCGGTGCCGGTCTCGCCATGCACCAGCAGCGGTGCATCCAGGGTGGCCACACGCAGGGCCCGAGCTTTCAGGGTACGGATGGCGGGTGATTCGCCCAGCAGGGCGTCAAAACCCTCGGCATGGTCATGGCGCAGGGCCGATAGCCGCTCACCCAATCGCGTGGGCGGGTAAAGTGTCAGCAGGCCGCCGGTGTGGGTGATTGGCATGGCGTCGAGCAGCAGGCTCTGGCCATTAAGCTGCATTTCGCGCATGGGCAGGTGAAAGTTGCTGTCGAGCAACGCTTGCAGCAGGCCCGGGTCGCCAAACAACTCGCCTACGCAGCGCCCGGCCGACTCCCGACCACACAGCGCCACCAGCGCAGGGTTGGCCAGCAACACCTTGCCGGCCCTGTCCACCGCCAGCACCGGGTCGCTCATGGCGGCCAGCAGTGCATCGAGCTGCAGGTGACGACGTTGCCCCGGCAGGATGTCGACCACCTCCACAGCCTTCACACCCTGTACGTCGAACAAGGCGTCATGCAGCTCTTCCAGCACGGCGGGGCTGAGGGTCGGTGCGTCGATGTAGACGTTCGGCGGCACCATCTCCACGGCATCGAGGTTGAGGTTGCGCGCACCGAGCAGCGCCAAGACTTCCTGAGTGATGCCGACGCGGTCGATGAAGCTGACATGGATACGCATGGGGCGATACGAAGTGGCCGGGTAGGGCGCTAGTATGCCTCAAGCGGATCCTGCTCGTGACGGGTCGCGTCCTACTCCAGATGCTCAGGCTTGATGGGGTCACCGGACTTCACGTCCAGCTTGGCGCGGATGTCCTCGAACATCCAGTCGTAGATCCTGTGGGGTGAAGCCAGGCTTTCGAATTTCTTCGGTGGGGCCAGGTAAGCCTGGGCGCGGCGACTCAGTTGCATCAGAAAACTGGGCAGCACCTGATCCTTGGGCAGAAAGAAAGCCTCGTCGACAGGCTTGCCCTCGATACTGCCCTTCATGCGGAACTGAATGCCCCTGCCTTCACGAGGGTCGGTAAAGGCCTCGTAGTCCACCTTGAGGTCATAGCTGTGGTCACTGCTGTTGAGCGCGGTGCGCTCGATGTGGACGTGACCGGGTTCATATTTGGCCATGGGCTCTCCTGTATGAGATTGAGCGGGCACATGGCCCGCCGACGGTATTCAACGGTAGCTGATCCCAAGGGCAGCGGTCGAAACCCGCGTGCCGGCGGTACCGCTCACGATGCGCTCGATATTGGCCAGCGAGCTGATCACCGCCACCTTGCCCGTGTGCCGGGCAAAGTCGCAGGCCGCTTGCACCTTGGGCCCCATCGAACCTGCCGCGAAACCTAGCGTGTCCAGCTCGTCAGGGTGGGCCTGGGCGATGGCGCGTTGGGTCGGCTTGCCAAAATCGATGTACGCCGCCTCCACATCGGTGGCAATGATCAGCAGGTCGGCCTCGAGCTGTTCGGCCAGCAGTGCCGAGCACAGGTCCTTGTCGATCACCGCCTCGATACCCTTGAGTTTACGGTGTTCATCGTAGAGGGTCGGGATGCCGCCGCCGCCGGCACAGATCACGATGCTGCCCTTTTCGAGCAGCCATTTGATAGGGCGGATTTCGAAGATGCGTTTGGGCTTGGGGCTTGCCACCACCCGGCGGTATTTGTCCCCGTCAGGCTTGACCACCCAGCCCTTTTCAGCAGCCAGGCGCTGGGCTTCATCCTTGCTGTAGACCGGGCCGATGAACTTGCTCGGGTCCTTGAACGCAGGGTCCTCGGCGTCCACTTCGACCTGGGTCAGCAGGGTGGCGAACGGCACGCTGACGTCCAGCAGGTTGCCCAGTTCCTGCTCGATCATGTAGCCGATCATGCCCTCGGTTTCGGCGCCCAACACGTCCAGCGGATAGGCCTCGTCGGGCTTGTACGACAGCCCTTGCAAGGCCAGCAGGCCCACTTGCGGCCCATTGCCATGGGCGATTACCAGCTCGTTACCAGGGTGGATCTTGGCAATCTGCTCGGCAGCGGTACGAATGTTGGCGCGCTGGTTTTGCGCGGTCATGGGCTCGCCACGGCGCAGCAGGGCATTGCCGCCTAGTGCAACAACGATACGCATGGAGAATGTCCTTTATCGAAAGTCGTGAGCGGCTGCAGGACGGCTATTGCGGCCCGCTAACAGCCGCAATGCCACGGCAGGCGGCGATCTACAGATCGGCCAGTGTCGACACCAGGATCGCCTTGATCGTGTGCATGCGGTTTTCCGCTTGCTCGAACGCAATGCAGGCCGGGGACTCGAACACGTCATCGGTCACTTCGATGCCGTTAGTGAGTTCCGGGTACTGCTCGGCGATCTGCTTGCCCACCTTGGTCTCGCAGTTGTGAAACGCCGGCAGGCAGTGCATGAACTTGGTCCTGGGGTTGCCGCTGGCCTTCATCAGCTCGGCGTTGACCTGGTAGGGCTTGAGCAGCTTGATGCGTTCGCCCCAGGCTTCGATGGGTTCGCCCATCGATACCCACACGTCGGTATGAATGAAGTCCACGCCCTTGACGGCCGCCTTGGCATCTTCGGTGAGGGTGATGCGGGCACCGCTTTGCTCGGCGTACTGCTTGCAGCGTTGCACCAGGTCATCGTGGGGCCAGAGGTCCTTGGGCGCAGCGATGCGCACGTCCATGCCCAGCTTGGCGCCGATCAACAGCAGCGAGTTGCCCATGTTGTTGCGCGCATCGCCCAGGTAGGCGTAGCTGATGTCATGCAGCGGCTTGTCGCTGTGTTCGCGCATGGTCAACACGTCGGCAATCATCTGGGTAGGGTGGTATTCATCCGTCAGGCCATTGAATACTGGCACGCCGGCATACTTGGCCAGTTCTTCGACGATTTCCTGCTTGAAGCCGCGGTATTCGATGGCGTCGTACATGCGCCCGAGCACGCGAGCGGTGTCCTTCATGCTTTCCTTGTGGCCGATCTGCGAGGAGTTCGGGTCGATGTAGGTGACGTTGGCGCCTTGGTCGTAAGCGGCCACTTCGAAAGCACAACGGGTACGCGTGGAGGTTTTTTCAAAGATCAGCGCAATGTTGTTGCCCTTGAGGTGCTGCTGTTCGGTGCCGGTGTACTTGGCCCGCTTGAGGTCGCGGGACAGGTCCAGCAGGTAACGCAGCTCACGGGTGCTGTGGTGTTCCAGGCTGAGCAGGTTGCGGTTGTGGATGTTGAACGCCATGACTTTTCTCCTGGGTGTGGTGAACGCCGGGCCGCTACCGAGTAGGGGCGGCCTGGTTGATGGACGTCAGTAATCGATGGGGTCGCGAACGATAGGGCAGGTCATGCAGTGGCCACCGCCGCGGCCGCGGCCCAGTTCGCCAGCACTGATGGTGATCACTTCTACCCCGGCCTTGCGCAGCAAGGTATTGGTGTAGGTGTTGCGGTCGTAACCAATGACCACGCCTGGCTCCAGCGCCACCACGTTGTTGCCGTCATCCCATTGCTCGCGTTCGGCGGCAAAGCTGTTGCCGCCGGTTTCGACTACCCGAAGACGCACACCCAGCTGTTCGCCCACAACCTCGATGAACGACTTGTGCTCGCGGCGCACGTCCATGCCATAGGGCCGGCTTTCGTCGGGCTGGATGATGAACGGTACGATCTCGCTGACCACCTCGGGGAAGACCGTGACCAGGTCGCGGTCGCAGAAGCTGAACACGGTGTCCAGGTGCATGGCGGCGCGGGACTTGGGCAAGCCGGCGACGATGACCTTGTGCACGGCGCCCTTGGCGAACAGGCTCTGTGCCAACTGGCCGATGGCCTGGCGAGAGGTGCGCTCGCCCATGCCGATCAGCACGATGCCGTTGCCGATGGGCATGACATCACCGCCTTCGAGGGTGGACTGACCATGGTCCTTGTCCGGGTCCCCGTACCAGACCTGGAAGTCGGCGCCTGTGAACTGCGGGTGGAACGTGTAGATGGCGGTGGTGAGCAGCGTTTCCTGGCGCCGTGCCGGCCAATACATGGGGTTGAGCGTGACGCCGCCGTAGATCCAGCAGGTGGTGTCGCGGGTGAATTGGGTATTGGGCAACGGTGGCAGGATGAAACTGGAATGGCCCAGGTAGTCGTTGTACATCTTGACCACTTCGGCGCCTTCGCTTTGCGGCAGATCCTGGCCAGCCACACCGCCAATCAAAAATTCAGCCAGGTGACGCGGCTCCATGCCCTCGAGCCAACTGCGCACCTCATTGGTCAGGCCTACCCCGACGGTGTCGGGGGTGATCTTGCGGTCCAGTATCCATTTGAGCGCTTCGGGTTGCTGCACGATGTCGGTCAGCAGGTTGTGCATTTCCAGCACATCGACACCCCGCTCGCGCATCTTGGTGACGAAGTCGAAGTGGTCACGCTTGGCCTGATCCACCCAGATCACATCGTCAAACAACAGCTCGTCGCAGTTGGTCGGGGTCAGGCGCTTGTGCGCAAGGCCCGGCGCGCACACCATGACCTTGCGCAGCTTGCCGGCTTCGGAATGCACACCGTATTTCTGTTTTTCAGCGGACATGGTTTCAATCCTCCATTGAGTCGAAGAGGGATCACAGCGTCAGGAAGCCGTCGTACAGGCCGAAGGCTGCCACCAGGGCACCGACGACCACGGCTGTGAAAATCAGTTTTTCCACGGGGGTGAAGACGGGTTGGCCCACTTCACGCTTGGCCTTTGCAAACAGGATGGCGCCAGGGGCATACAGCAGCGCCGAGAGCAGCAGGTATTTCACTCCGCCGGCATACAGCAGCCAGATGGCATAGAGCAGGGCGACGCTGCCGATGAAGAGGTCCTTGCGGCGTTCGGCCAGCGCCTGTTGGTAGGTTTCACCGCGCACCGCCAGCAACACGGCGTAGGCCGCCGACCACAGGTAGGGCACCAGGATCATCGAAGTGGCCAGGTAGATCAGCGACAGGTAGGTACTGTTGGAGAACAGCGTGATCACCAGGAAGATCTGCACCATGGCGTTGGTCAGCCACAAGGCGTTGGCAGGCACCAGGTTGGCGTTCTCGCGGCGCAGGAAGGCCGGCATGGTGTGGTCCTTGGCAGCGGCGAACATGATCTCGGCGCACAACAGCACCCAGGACAGCAGCGCACCGAGCAGCGAGATGATCAGGCCGACGCTGATCAGCACGGCGCCCCAGTGGCCGACCACGTGCTCGAGCACGGCCGCCATCGAGGGGTTCTGCAACCCTGCCAGTTCAGGCTGGGTCATGATGCCCAGCGACAGCACATTGACCAGCACCAGGAACAACAGCACGGTGATGAAGCCGATGACGGTGGCCTTGCCCACATCGGAGCGTTTCTCCGCACGGGATGAGAAGATGCTCGCGCCTTCGATGCCGATGAACACCCACACCGTCACCAGCATCATGTTGCGCACCTGATTCATCACGCCACCCAGTTCAGGTGTGCCGGTGCCCCATATATCGGCGGTGAAGATGTCCAACCGGAAGGCGAACAGGCAGATCAGCGCGAACAGCACCAACGGCACCACCTTGGCCACCGTGGTAACCAGGTTGATGAACGCCGCTTCACGGATGCCTCGCAGCACCAGAAAATGCACTGCCCACAGCAGGATCGAGGCGCCGATGATCGCGGCCGGCGTGTTGCCCTCGCCAAACACTGGGAAGAAGTAGCCCAGGGTACTGAACAACAGCACGAAATAGCCGACGTTCCCCAGCCAGGCACTGATCCAGTAGCCCCAGGCCGAAGAAAAGCCCATGTAATCGCCGAAACCGGCCTTGGCATACGCATAGACCCCGCCGTCCAGGTCAGGCTTGCGGTTGGCCAGCGTCTGGAATACGAAGGCCAGGGTCAGCATGCCCACGGCGGTGATAGCCCAGCCAATCAACACTGCGCCTACGCCGGCGCTGGCGGCCATGTTCTGCGGAAGGGAAAAGATGCCGCCACCGATCATCGAGCCGACGACCAGCGCAACTAACGCACCGAGTTTTAGTTTTGCGGGAGAATCAGACATTTAACAACTCCTGCCAGGAGGAAGTTGGCCCCAGATTAAATCTGATGCCGTGGCCATACGCTGATATGGATCAGTGCATTGCAAGGTAAGGCCGTTGAATTACCTTGCCGAACTCCTGGAGATTGCCGACTGCCATGGTTGCAGGCCTTGTACGCTGGCACCTCCATGTCTTGCTACGCTTCATCCCTCTAGCCTGCGAAGGTTGAAACTAGTCGCTTCTGGGCAGAGCGCAAATTTTTTACCGGTATTTATGCTTTTATCGAAATAGTGTGAACCGGTTGGCACTCTGGAGTTCTTAACAACCGCACGCTTAGACGTTAATGGCTTAGTGGCTAAATGAAAGTACGGCTGTAATTGAGGTCAGCCTCTATTAATAAACAGCGTCTTGTTACAACTGCACGACTGTCAGGAAATATTTGGAGACCTATGGGCGAACAAGGACAGAAACTACGTCTAGGGGCATTGGTGGCGCTGGTCGTGGGTTCGATGATCGGTGGCGGCATTTTTTCCTTGCCCCAGAACATGGCGGCCCGTGCCCAGGCCGGGGCGGTGTTGATTGGCTGGGGGATCACTGCCGTGGGCATGCTCGCCCTGGCCTTCGTCTTCCAGACGCTGGCCAACCGCAAGCCCGAACTGGATTCAGGCGTGTATGCCTACGCCAAGGCTGGGTTCGGCGACTACATGGGGTTCTCCTCGGCGTGGGGCTACTGGATCAGTGCCTGGCTGGGGAACGTCGGCTATTTCGTGCTGTTGTTCAGCACCCTTGGGTTCTATTTCCCGGTGTTCGGTGAAGGCAATACCCCAGTGGCCATCGGGTGTGCCTCGGTGTTGCTTTGGGCGGTGCATTTTCTGGTATTACGCGGAATTCGCGAGGCGGCGTTCATCAACCTGGTCACCACGGTGGCCAAAGTGGTGCCCCTGGTGCTGTTCGTCGTCATCGCGGCCTGCGCTTTTCGCCTGGATATCTTCACCCAGGACATCTGGGGGCTGGGCAATCCGGCGTTCGGCAGCGTGCTCGAGCAAGTGCGCAACATGATGCTGGTAACGGTGTTCGTCTTCATCGGTATCGAAGGCGCCAGTGTGTACTCAGGCAGGGCTCGACGGCGGGCCGACGTGGGCAGGGCCACGGTCATCGGCTTTGTGGGTGTGCTGGCACTGCTGGTACTGGTCAACGTCCTCTCCCTAGGGGTCATGACGCAACCGGAGCTGGCCGGCTTGCAGAACCCTTCGCTGGCGGCGGTCCTGGCCCACATCGTCGGCCCTTGGGGCGCGTTGCTGATCAGCCTGGGGCTGGCGGTGTCGTTGCTGGGGGCGTTACTGTCGTGGGCGCTGCTGTGTGCCGAGATTATCTATGCCACGGCGCGCGACCAGACCATGCCCCGTTTCCTTGCCCAGGAGAACGCCAACCAGGTACCTGCCAATGCACTGTGGCTGACCAACGGCATGATCCAGGGTTTTTTACTGATCACGCTGGTGTCCGCCGGTACCTATACCAGCCTGATCTACCTGGCCTCGTCCATGATCCTGGCGCCGTACCTGTGGTCCGCCGCGTACGCCATGTGGCTGGCCGTGCGGGGGGAGACTTACGAAGGCCAAACGGCCCAGCGGCGCAAGGACCTGCTCGTGGCCGCGCTCGCGGTGGTGTACGCCGTCTGGCTGCTGTATGCCGGTGGCCTGAAGTACCTGCTGCTCTCGGCGCTGTTGTACGCACCGGGGGTGATCCTGTTTGCCCGGGCCAAACATGAACAAGGGCTTAAGCTTTTCACGCTGACAGAGAAACTGATCTTCGCCGCCGTGCTATCGGGTGCGGTGCTGGCCGGCTATGCGCTCTGGTCAGGGCTGCTGAGCCTGTGAGCCGGCTGTGAACGGCCGTTCCGGTCGCGACCAGATCCACAGGTTGCCCAGGCTCATACCGGCAATGGCCAGGAATACCGGCCAGTGATGCTCAAGAAACACCAGCATCAAAACCGCGCAGAGCAACATGCTGACCGTCGCACTGACCTTGGCCCGCCGCTGGATCACCTTGCCGTTGCGCCAGTTGTACAGAATAGGGCCGAACAACCGGTGGCTTTCCAGCCAGGCGGACAGGCGAGGCGAGCTTCGCGTGGCCGCCCACGCCGACAACAGGATGAATTCGGTGGTCGGCAAGCCCGGAATGACAATGGCGACCAAGCCTACCCCCAGGCTTGCGTAAGCCAGGATCGCATACAGCAGACGGGCAATTTTGGAGCGGGCAGGTTGGGTCATGGGCTCACTGCTAGAACGAACGGCCCCGGTCAGAGGGCCTTTGAAAGTGTTTCAAGCCTGCTCGGCATTCATGGCATAGGCCTGTTTGAGCAAGACGGTGAAGCGCTCGAACGCTGCGACGGCGCCGTGTTCGGCAGCCGCCTCTTCTTCAGCTGACAGTATCAGGCCATCGAGTGTTCGCGTGAACTGCTTCCAGCCTTCGGCGCGCCCACCGGCGGGCTCGCCCAGGTGACGGGCGCCGAAGGTCTCCGACAAGCCCAGCGCCGCGGCCCGCTTGATCAGAAACGCGGCGCCCAGTTTGGAGCCTTCGGACACGAAGATCCAGCCTAATGCCTCTGCCATGCTTGGGCGTTGCACTGCCCCCGGTAGCTCGGCAGGCGCCTGCATGTCCAGGTCCGCCAGGTCCTGGCGGGCCTGATGGGCTCGACAGCGCTCGGCAAGGTCGGGTAGGAGGGCGATCAATTGCGGGTCGTTGTAAAGCGGCTGTAGTTCGGCCTGGAACAGGTACTGGGCAACCACGAAGCGGGCAAAACTTTCGCGGCTATCGAATGGCGCATGGGATTTGACCAGGGCGTCGAGTGCGGCATGGGGCGCCTGGGTCACCAGGTTCAGGCGTTGGGTACGCGAAGAAGTGCGGTTGTTCATGATGCAGTCCTTGGAAAGCGAGTGTTTCAATACAAGACGAATCAACAGGGGCGGGGGCGTAAAAAGCCCCGCAGGAGCAGGCGTGGGTGCTGGAGGCCAAGCCGGGTGCACAGCGGCCCGGCCAGCCCCAGCTGCGCCAGCCCCTCAGATATCCCACACCACGTTGATGGCGAAGTTACGGCCCGGCATGCTCAGGCGGTCGATGTTGGCCGGCTGGGTCACCGCGGCCTCCCCTTGGCCGTCGTAGCTGCGCACCGAGTCCCACTGCCAGTATTTCTTGTCGGTGAGGTTGTACAGGCCGGCGTTCACAGTGATGTCATCGGTGACGTTGTAGAAGCCGGTCAGGTCCAGTACGCCATAGCCGGGCGTGCGGAACTTCGACGCCGAGCCATCGGGCGAATAGAAGGTGCTGTCGTCGACCCGCGTCTTGCGCTTGACCAGCGTCCAGCTCAGCAGCCCACCCATGTCGCCCTGCGTGTAGCCCAGGCCCACGACGCCCTTGAGCGGGTTGACGGTGTTGAGCGGCTGGCCGCTGTCGTCGTTGCGGCCGTAGGTGTACGCCAGGGAGCCTTGTGCATACAGCCCCTCTGGCGCGCCAAACCGGTCGAGTTCCAGCTGGCCTTTTACCTCGGCACCTTTGATGGTCGCGCGCTTGATGTTGTTGGCCTGGAATGTCTGCTCGAGGTTGGCGCTCTGCACGGCGTCTTCGTCAATGAAGTCGCGGTACTTGTTGTAGTAGACCGCCACATCGAAGCTGCCCGTGTCGAAACGGCCGCGCAGGCCGGTTTCCAGGCCCTTGCTGCGCTCAGGCTGCAGGCCAGGGTTACCCTCCACGCGGTAGCCTTGCTCCAGGTTCACGAACTTGCCGTACATGGACTTGGCCGTGGGCGTGCGGAAGCCCTGGGCGTATTGCGCGTATCCGGTGTAGTGGTCGTTGAAGGCATAGGTCACCCCCAGCTTGGGCGACACGCGGTGCCACTTCTTATCCGAATCATCCTGGAAAGCCGGGGCCGTACCGCTGGCGTCAAGCCCGCGCAGGAAGGCGTCGGTGAAGTGAGGCGCCATGCGTGTGTAGTCGTAGCGCGCACCTGGCAGGAACGTCCAGTTGCCCCAGCGAACCTCGTCCTGAACGAACAAACTGTAGGTATTGACGGTCGGGTCCGGGAAGTCGCTGACCAGCGCCTGGCCGTCGCGCGGGCTGTCCTGGCCGATACCCCGGCAAGTGCCGCCGATGCTCACGCACGTGCCCGTACCGCTGCGCGCCCCGGTGACGTCCTGGTGCTTGAGGGTGGTGCCATAGGTCAGCGAGTGATCGGTCTGGCCTAGGCTGAAGGCCTTCTCCAGCTGGGCATCGAAGATCCACTGGCGATCCTTGTAGGTGGTCTGGCGGTCGCGCAGTACCTGACGCCCCGAAGCGACGTACAGCTCGTCGGTGCGCTGATCGGTCTTGGCGATCTGGTAGTTCAGGCTCCACTTGACCTCGTCCGCGAAAAGGCTGTCCAGGCCGAAACGGTGGTTCAGGCCGAAGCGCTCGCGGGTGATGGTGTCGTTGCCCTGGCGCATGCGGTACGAATTCATGGCACCAAAACCCGGAATGAACGGCCCGCCTACGGCGCTGAGCAGGTTCTGGTCGCGGTCGTCCTTGAAGCGTTCGTAGGTCACGCCCAGCCGGGCGTCATCGGCGTAGTCCCAGCCCAGCTTGGCCAGCACGTTGGTGGTGCGCGCATCCACCGGGTTGGCGCGGGTGCGTGCAAGGCCCACGCCGCCGTGATCGGCGTGGCTCTGGGTTTCGTGACCGTTGCGCTGGCTCAGGTGCAGCAGGCCGTCCAGGCTGCCCTCACGACCAGCTACGGTGGCGGACGTCAGCCAACTGTCATCGGCTGAGCTGTAGCCGGTTTTCAGTCGTGCGCCAGCGTCTCGGCCGGGCTTGATGATGTCTTCAGGATCAAGGGTGAAATAGCTCACCGCACCGCCGATGGCATTGCTGCCGTAGAGCACCGAAGCTGGGCCGCGCAGGATTTCCACACGCTTGATGATTTCCGGGTCGACGTAATTGCGTTGCGTCTGGGCGTAGGGCCCGTAGAAGAAGCTGTCCGGGATGGCCACACCGTCAATTTGGGTGAGTATCCGTTCGCCGTCGATGCCGCGAATGTTATAGCCGTTCAGGCCGCTACGCTGCCCGGTCCCCGCCACCGAGACGCCCGGCTCGTAGCGCACCAAGTCCTGGAGGGTGTTGACGTTCTGCCGGTCCAGTTGTTCTCGGGTCTGCACGCTGACCGTGCTGGGGACCTGGCTTACGTCCTGGGCACTGCGGGTAGCGCTGACGGTCACCTGTTGCAGGGCTATGGCCCCGCGGCCTGACTGGCGTTCGAGCACCACGTTGCCGCGGCTGATGGTGCGCGGGACCAGGCCAGTACCCTGTAGCAGGCGTTTGAGTGCCTGCTCCGGGGGCAGTGAACCTTGTATGCCGGGGGAGGCGACCCCTTCGGCCAGGCGGGCGTCGAAGCCCACCTGCCAGCCCGTGACCTGGCTAAAGGCATTGATGGCCGATACCAGCGGCTGTTGGGCGATGCCGAAGTGGTAAGCGCCCACGCGCGAGGTGCTCACCGACGCTGGCTCGGCCGCCAGCGTGGGGAGGGAGTAGGCGCCTGTGGTGAGCAAGGCGAGTGATAACAGGGACAGTTGCCCCTTCAGGCGGGGACGTAGGGTCGAACGGGTAGGACTGGTGGGCATCGAAAGCGCTCCCTGACGCGCGAACTGTTCATAGGGTGTGCGTTCTTGATTGAACAAGAATCAATTGCATTGGCTATGACGAGACGGACAGGGCGGTGCTATCGCGTAAAAATAAATTGCAGGCGCCCAGCAGGGCGTGTGGCGCGCAACCACGCGTGGGCTGGCAGCGGTCGAGGCAGCGCCTGCGCGAACAAGCGCTTCAGTTCAGGATGACCAACGCCGGATACTCATGCAGCTGTGCCGAGGTGATGTGGGCCAAGGCACGTAGCGCCTCAAGCGGCTGGTCGAGGCGGTAATTGCCGGTGACGGCGATAGTCTCAAGGCGCTCATTGCGATTGATGATCCAGCCGGGGTAATAGCGGCGCAGCTCGGCCAGCACCTGGCTCAAGGGGCAATTTTCGAAGACCAGGCGCCCATCGACCCAGGCCAGGTCCTTGCGCATGTCCAGCTGCCTGCGTGCACCGAACCCGTCGGGCCCGACGCGAATACTCTCGCCGGCCTGCAAACGGATACGCTGATCGCGTCCTCCTTGTACGTCGACGTCGCCGCGTTGCACCTTGACCCAAGCTTGGCCATCGAGCAGGCGGACGGCAAAATCAGTGTCGCGTGCCTGGGCGCGCAGAGGCCCGGCTTGCACCTCAAGCGGGGCCGGCGCGCCCTTGGAAACCTGGAAGTATGCCTCGCCTTGCAGCAGGCGGGCGACCTGTTGCCCGTCGCTGCGCTCGCTGGCTAACGCTGATTGGGTATTGAGCAGCACCCGGGCATCGTCCTGCAGTTCCACCCGGTGACGTTCACCCACGACCGTCAGGTGATCAGCTTGCAGGCGCACTGGCACGTTGCCGAACATGAACAGGCCTACCAGCAGCGCGGCGGCGGTGGCCAGTGGTTTCCAATGGCGGCGCAGACGACCGGCGCGAGGGCTAGGTGGGTGGCCCTGCAGCTGTGCAGCGGCCTGCTTGAGCGCTGCACCGTTCCACAAGGCCTCGGCCTGCACGAACGCTTCAGCATTTTCAGGATTGGCGTGCAGCCAGGTTTCGAAGGCAAGGTGGTCAGCAGGCTCGGCGGTTTCAAGACGGACCAGCCACGCCAAGGCCTCGTCCGTGGCGCGACGACGCGCATTGGGCGTGGCAGGTGATGGAGGATGTTCGGGGCTGTCGGTCACGGTGAATCCTTGAGCGGGCGTGCGCAGATGATCAGGGCGCTGGCGTGATGTGGCAAGCAGGCCTCATCGCGGTGGCCCGTCAGTCGTCCAGGCGCTGGGCAACACCCAGGCAGATACCCATGATCAACTTCAGTTCCTTTTGCACCGTGCTCGCAGAAACCCCCAGCTGCTGGGCGATTTCAAGATAGGTGGCACCGTGCAGCCGGCTTAGCGTGAAGATCCTTTGCTGGCGCTGGGTCAGTTGCTTCAGGCTTTCGCTCAGGTGACGGAGCAGGTGCTCGGCATGCGCAGCCTCTTCGTTGCTGCTGGCGGGCACGGCGACATTGTTTACCACCTCGTCAGACACGTCTTCGACCAGGGTTCGGGCCTGTACGCGGCGGGCACGCAAATGGTCGAGCGCAAGATTGCGCGCGGTCTGAAAGACGAAGGGTTCGATGTGCTGGACCGAACGCTCGCCCAGTGCGCGTGAGACGCGCAGGTAGGTTTCCTGGAGCAGGTCTTCGGCGGTACAGCGGTTGCCGACCATGCGCTGGAGCGTGCGCAGCAAGATGGGCCTCTGGCTGAGGAATACGGAATTGAACCGGGACTGACTCACGGAGCGACCTGACCTGACAAGCGGCCAATGATAATGCTTATCATCCCTGCTTGAGGTCAAGCTGCACTATGTAGGCAAATCGTAACGGCGCCGCGGGTCTCGCCGAAGCCGCGAAGCGGCTACGACGATACGGGCTATATACCCCAGCATTGAGTGCCAGCCGTGTGGCCCATTCCAGTGGCCAGCGCGTGCTGGCACAGCCGTTACTGCGCGCGGCAGAGCGCCAGGCAGTTGTCCAGCATGCGGTTGGAGAAGCCCCACTCGTTGTCGTACCAAGCCAGCACCTTGAGCATGCGCCCATTGGCCCGCGTGTGATTGGCATCGAAGATCGACGACAGCGGGTTGTGGTTGAAGTCGCACGAGACCAGGGGCAGAGCGTTGTAGCCCAGTACCCGCGAATGCTTGCTGGCCTCCAGGAACAGCTGGTTGACCTGTTCGGCCGTGGCTTCGCGCTTGAGGTTGACGGTGAGGTCCACCAGCGAAACGTTGATCACCGGTACCCGCACGGCCATGCCAGTGAGCTTGCCGGCCAGTTCCGGCAATACCAGGCCCACGGCTTCGGCAGCGCCGGTCTTGCTCGGGATCATCGACTGGGTGGCCGAACGGGCGCGATAGGGGTCGCTGTGGTAGACGTCGGTCAGCACCTGGTCGTTGGTGTAGGCGTGGATGGTGGTCATCAGGCCTTGCTCGATACCGAACTCGCGGTGCAGCACCTGCGCAATCGGCGCCAGGCAATTGGTGGTGCAGGAGGCGTTGGAAATGACCTGATGAGAGGCGCGCAGCACGTCGTGGTTGACGCCATATACCACGGTGGCATCAGCGCCCTTGGCTGGCGCCGAGACGATCACTTTGCCAGCCCCGGCGGCAATGTGCGCAGCAGCCTTGTCGCGCTCGGTGAACAGCCCCGTGCATTCGAAGACCACATCGATCGCCAGGGCTTTCCAGGGCAGTTCAGCCGGGTTGCGAATGGCGCTGACCGCGATGCGGTCGCCGTTGACGGTAAGGCTCTCGTGGTCGGCTTCGACGCTGGCCTCGAAGGTACCGTGCACGCTGTCGTACTTGAGCAGGTGGGCGTTCATGGTGCTGTCGCCCAGGTCGTTGATGGCGACGACCTGCATATCCTGGCGGTAGCCCTGGGTATAGAGTGCGCGCAGGACATTGCGCCCGATGCGGCCGAATCCGTTGATGGCGATGCGAAGGGTCATGGCGATACCTCTGGCAGTCCGAGTCAAACCTGTGGCACAAAGGTGCTTCACTGAAACGGTTTTGTTGTTGGAATTACAAGATTATTCAGTTGCAGATAGAAAACAAGCCTTTTTAGTGGCAGTATTTTGTTTAAACCTACAACGAGCGGTTCGATCGTGAGCCTTCCGAAGCAGTGCGCGCCTGTCCCTTTGAGCCTAGGCGGCAATCGGCAGGGCACGGTCACTTGGTAAACCGCCCTTACAATTAGCCTGGAGTCCAGTACATGCACCCGCGCATCCTTGAGGTCACCCAACGGCTGGTCGAGCGTAGTCGCGCCACCCGCGAACGCTACCTGCAGCTGATCCGCGGGGCCGCCAGCGAGGGCCCGATGCGTGCCAGCCTGCAATGCGCCAACTTCGCCCATGGCGTGGCCGGTTGCGGCAGCGAGGACAAACAGACCCTGCGCCTGATGAACGCGGCCAACGTGGCCATCGTCTCGGCCTACAACGACATGCTGTCGGCCCACCAGCCCTACCTGCATTTTCCTGAACAGATCAAGCGTGCCTTGCGCGAAGTCGGCTCGGTGGGCCAGTTCGCTGGCGGTGTGCCGGCCATGTGCGATGGCGTCACCCAGGGCGAGCCGGGCATGGAACTGGCCATCGCCAGCCGTGAAGTGATCGCCATGTCCACTGCCGTGGCGTTGTCCCACAACATGTTCGATGCGGCCCTGATGCTGGGCATCTGCGACAAGATCGTGCCGGGCCTGATGATGGGGGCCTTGCGCTTTGGTCACTTGCCCACGGTGTTCGTACCGGGCGGGCCGATGGTCTCGGGTATTTCCAACAAGCAGAAAGCTGATGTGCGCCAGCGTTATGCCGAAGGCAAGGCCAGCCGCGAGGAACTGCTGGAATCTGAAATGCAGTCCTACCACGGCCCTGGCACCTGCACCTTCTACGGCACGGCCAACACCAACCAGCTGGTGATGGAAGTGATGGGGCTGCACCTGCCGGGTGCCTCCTTCGTCAACCCCTACACGCCGCTGCGCGACGCACTGACCGCCGAGGCGGCGCAGCAGGTCACGCGCATGACCAAGGCCAGCGGCACCTTCATGCCCCTGGGCGAGATCGTCGACGAGAAGGCGCTGGTCAACTCGATCGTGGCCCTGCATGCCACAGGCGGCTCCACCAACCATACCCTGCACATTCCGGCCATCGCCCAGGCCGCCGGTATCCAACTGACCTGGCAGGACATGGCCGATCTGTCCGACGTGGTGCCGACCCTGTCCCACGTCTACCCCAACGGCAAGGCCGACATCAACCACTTCCAGGCCGCTGGCGGCATGGCCTTCCTGATCCGCGAGCTGCTCGATGCCGGCTTGCTGCACGAAGACGTCAACACCGTCGCCGGCCCTGGCCTGCGTCGTTATACCCAGGAGCCGTTCCTGGAGGACGGCAAGCTGGTCTGGCGCGAAGGGCCGCAGCAGAGCCTGGACGAAAGCATCCTGAGGCCCGTGGCGCGGCCATTCTCCGCCGAAGGCGGGTTGCGGGTGATGGAGGGCAACCTGGGACGTGGCGTGATGAAAGTCTCCGCCGTGGCACCGGAGCACCGTGTGGTCGAGGCGCCGGCGCGCATCTTCCACGATCAGCAGTCATTGGCCGATGCCTTCAAGGCAGGCGAGCTGGAGCGGGACTTCGTCGCGGTGGTGCGCTTCCAGGGCCCGCGCTGCAACGGCATGCCTGAACTGCACAAACTCACCCCATTCCTTGGCGTGTTGCAGGATCGCGGTTACAAGGTAGCCCTGGTGACCGATGGGCGCATGTCCGGTGCATCGGGCAAGATACCCGCCGCCATTCACGTGTGCCCCGAAGCCTATGATGGCGGCCCGCTGGCACGGCTGCGCGATGGTGATATCGTGCGGGTCGACGGCGCTGAAGGTACGTTGCGGGTGATGGTACCGGCCGACGAGCTGGCCCAGCGTGACCTGGCAACCGCGCCCCAAGGCAATGACCTGGGCTGCGGGCGCGAGCTCTTCGGTTTCATGCGCATGGCGTTCAGCCCGGCAGAACAGGGCGCCAGCGCCTTTACTTCTGCCCTGGAGAACCTGAAATGAATGACCTGCTGGTTGGCGACATCGGCGGCACCAATGCCCGTTTTGCGTTATGGCGTGACAACCAGCTGCACGAGGTGAAGGTTTTCGCCACCGAGGACTACACAAGCCCCGAACAGGCTATCGAGGCGTATCTAGAAGCCCTGGCCATACCCCGTGGTGGCGTAGCCGCCGCTTGCCTGGCCGTAGCCGGCCCGGTCGATGGCGATGAATTTCGCTTCACCAACAACCACTGGCGCCTGAGCCGGACCGCCTTTTGCCAGCGGTTACAGATCGGACACCTGTTGCTGATCAACGATTTCACCGCCATGGCCCTTGGCATGACCCGCCTGCGCGAAGGTGAGTTTCGAGAGGTATGCCCAGGGCAGGCCGATCCGTTGCGCCCGGCGCTGGTCATCGGCCCGGGTACAGGCCTGGGTGTCGGCTCGCTGTTGCGCCTGGGGGGCAAGCACTGGCATGCCTTGCCAGGCGAGGGCGGGCACGTCGATCTGCCCGTGGGCAATACCCGAGAGGCGGCGATCCACCAATACATCCATGGCCAGATCGGCCATGTCAGTGCCGAGACGGTGCTCAGCGGCGGCGGGCTGGTGCGCCTGTATCAGGCCATCTGCGCCCTGGATGGCGAAAACCCGCGGCACACTTCACCGGCGCAGATCACCGATGCAGCCCTGGGCGGCGAGCCGCGGGCGCGGGCGGTGATCGAGCAGTTCTGCCGGTTCCTGGGGCGGGTGGCGGGCAACAACGTGCTTACCCTGGGCGCGCGCGGTGGGGTATATATCGTCGGCGGCGTGATCCCGCGTTTTGCCGAGCTGTTCCTGCGCAGCGGTTTCACCGCCAGCTTCGGCGACAAAGGCTGCATGAGCGGTTACTTCGAAGGCGTGCCCGTGTGGCTGGTGACGGCCGAGTTTTCCGGGCTGCTGGGCGCTGGTGTGGCCTTGCAGCAAGCGCTGGATCAAGGTTAACCGGCTGGGCACCCTGCAAGGCGACACAGGTCAGCGGGCAACAAGACCCGCCAGCACAAAAGGACATACCCTTGAGCACTGCCGGCAAATCCATCCTGATGGTTGACGACGATCAGGAAATTCGCGAATTGTTGCAAACCTACCTCAGCCGTTCGGGCTTTCAGGTCAATGCCCAGGCCGATGGCGCCGGGTTTCGTCATGCCCTGGACACCACAGCGTGTGACCTGGTGATCCTGGACGTCATGCTGCCGGACGAGGACGGTTTCAGCCTGTGTCGCTGGGTACGCCAGCACCCGCGCCAGGCGCGGGTGCCGATCATCATGTTGACGGCAAGCTCGGACGAGACCGATCGGGTCATCGGGCTTGAGCTTGGCGCCGATGACTACCTGGGCAAGCCGTTCAGCCCGCGCGAGCTGCAGGCCCGTATCAAAGCCTTGCTGCGCCGCGCCGAGTTCGGGCAGGCAGCGCCGGGCGGGGCGGTGCTGGCATTCGACGACTGGCGGCTCGACACGGTCAGCCATCGCCTGTTCCACCGCGATGGAGAGGAGGTGATTCTCTCGGGTGCGGACTTTGCGCTGCTCAAGCTGTTCCTGGACCACCCCCAGCAGATTCTCGACCGCGACACCATTGGCAACGCCACCCGAGGACGAGAGCCGATGCCACTGGACCGCATCGTGGACATGGCCGTCAGCCGTCTGCGCCAGCGCTTGCGCGACACCGAAAAGCCACCCCGGCTGATCCGCACCGTGCGCGGCAGCGGCTACCTGCTGGCGACCCATGTCTGCACTGCACCCTGAGCGGCGCTGGCGCCTGCTGCCACGCTCGCTGCTGGGGCGCATGCTGCTGCTGACCTTGCTGGTGGTTCTGCTGGCGCAAGGCTTGTCGAGCATCATCTGGGTGGCCCAGCTGCGCGCCAGCCAGTTGCAAGGGCTGCGTGCCAGTGCCAGCAGCCTGGCCCACTCCATGAGCGCCAGCGTCAGTTACTTTCGCTCACTGCCCGTGGCCTACCGGCCGATGGTGCTCGACCAGTTGCGCAGCATGGGGGGCACGCGGTTTTTCGTTTCTCTGAACGCCAAGCCGCTGGACATGCAGGTACTGCCTGTCACGCCGCGCAAGCAGGCCGTGGTGGAGGTGTTCCAGCAGGTACTGCATGAGCGCCTCGGGCCGCAGATGGACATCTCCGTCGAATTCGTCGATCCCGATGAACTGCGCATCTTCAACAGTGGGCTCAAGCTCGACGAGCTGCCAAGGTCATGGGCGCATTACTCACTCACCCTCGAACCGCTCAACCCGCCGGTGCTGGTCACCCAGATTCGTCTGGCCGAAGGCGAATGGCTGTACATCGCCTCGTTGTTGCCCGAGCCCTACACCAGCCTGGAAGCCGAGCGTCTGCCGCGTCAGCAGATCGGCTTCATCGTCCTGACCACAGCCTTGTTGTTGCTGTTCATCGGGCTGCTGGTGCATTGGCAAAGCTGGCCGCTCAAGCGCCTGGCCCGTGCAGCGCGCGAGCTGTCACTGGGCGCCGATGTAGCGCCAGTGGCCGAAGGCGGCGGCAGCGAGGTGGTGGAGGTGGGCCGGGCCTTCAACAGCATGCGCGAACGGATCAGCCGTTACCTCACCGAGCGTAGCCAACTGTTCAGCGCCATCTCCCATGATCTGCGCACGCCCATCACCCGGCTTCGCCTGCGTGTCGAGCTGCTTGAAGACGAACACCTGCAAGCCAAGTTCAGCCAGGACCTGGACGAACTGGAGCTGCTGGTAAAGGGCGCGCTGCAATGCGTGAAGGACACCGACATTCACGAGAACATCGAGCCGGTGGACCTCAATCAGGTCCTCGAACTGCTGGCTGAGCCGTACCTGCGAGACGGCCGAATCACCCTCGAAGGGCATGCCCTGGCGCCGTATCCAGGCAAGCCGCTGGCATTGCGGCGCTGCATCGGCAACCTGATCGACAACGCCATCAAGTACGGCGAGCGGGCGCGGCTGCGCATCATCGACGGTGCCGCAGGCTTCGTGCTGCAGGTCGATGATCAGGGGCCGGGGGTGCCGCAACAGCAGATGGAGCAGGTGTTCGAGCCCCATGTGCGGCTGGCCGGTCATCAGCAAGGCTACGGGCTGGGGTTGGGCATTGCCCGCAATATCGCCCACAGCCATGGCGGTGAGGTCAGCCTGCTCAACCTGCGCGAAGGCGGCTTGCGGGTGACCTTGTACCTGCCACGGGGCGTGGATTGACGCACCTGCACGCGTTGAACGTACAACTGCGCGCAGATGGTCGAACGTCACAGGCACGTGACAATCATACCCGCGTTCGTGACATCCCCCGTGGCCTGGCTGGCTAGAATCGGCACACGACTGGCAAGGACCTCGCTGGCGATGAACAATGATCTTTCTTCACAGGTGTCCTGGCTCCAAGCGCCTGGGCACACTGCATGGCGTCTGGCCGAGGGGCAGCGGTTACTGGCCTTCGCCAGGGCTGCAAGGCTCCCAGAAGGGTTTGGTGACCTGGATGCGGCAGGCAGGCTTGCCGATGATGCAAGCGCCCAGACCCTGACCACTGCCCGGATGACCCACTGTTTCGCCCTGGCTCACCTTCAGGGCCTACCGGGCTGCCTGGGGCTGGCTGCCCACGGTGTGACTGCCCTGCGCGGGCCCCTGAGGGATGCGTGCTACGGCGGCTGGTTTGCCAAGGCGGGGGGCTGCGAGGGAAGCGGCAAGGCAGCGTATCTGCATGCTTTCGTCGCCTTGGCGGCCAGCTCCGCCGTCGTGGCGCGCATCGAGGGCGCCGAGGCATTGCTGACCGACGCCATCGACGTCATCGAGCGGCATTTCTGGAGCGAAGGGGAAGGTGCGCTTCGCGAAGCCTATGATCGCGCCTGGCAGACGCCTGAGCCCTACCGCGGCGCCAACAGCAACATGCACGCGACCGAGGCGTTCCTGGCCCTGGCCGATGTAACCGGCAACCCTGTGTGGTTGCAACGCGCCCTGCGCATTGCCGAGCGCATCATCCATACCCACGCCGCTGCCAACGGCTACCGAGTGGTGGAACACTTCGACGTTGCCTGGCAGCCGCTCAAGGATTACAACCAGGCACACCCGACCGACCACTTTCGCCCCTATGGCACCACGCCAGGGCATGCCTTCGAGTGGGCGAGGCTTTTGCTTCACCTGGAGGCCAGCCTGGCCCGCTGCGGGCACGCGCCCCCGGCCTGGCTGGTCGACAGTGCCCGCACGTTGTTCGACACCGCCTGCGAACAGGCATGGGGCGTTGATGGCCAGCCTGGCCTCGTCTATACCCTTGGCTGGGATGACCGACCACGGGTACGCGCGCGGCTGCACTGGGTTCACGCCGAAGCCTGCGCATGCGCAGCGGCCCTGTTGCAGCGCACGGGGCAGGCGCGCTTCGAGCAGTGGTACCGGCGCTGCTGGGACTTCATATACGAGCATTTCATCGACCTTGCAGGCGGCAGTTGGCACCACGAACTCGATGCCGACAACCGTCCAGCCGGCACGATCTGGCCCGGCAAGCCCGACCTGTACCATGCCTACCAGGCCCTGTTGCTACCCGGCCTGCCCTTGGCACGCAGCCTGGCGACTGGTGTGGCCCTGAATGTAACCAAACGATGACATTCGCGCATCGCTTCGTTACCTGGCGGTGCGCGCACGCTGTTTAGACTCCATGCAACGCAAGCGAACGACTTGCACGGCATAACAACAATAAGGTGTAGAAATGACTTCCTACCTTCGTCTCGCTGCCGCGATCTCCCTGGCTTCCCTGTTCCCCCTGACTGCGCACGCTGCCGATGCCAAGGGCACCGTCGAAGTGGTGCACTGGTGGACGTCCGGTGGTGAAAAAGCGGCCGTCGATGTGCTCAAGGCCCAGGTCGAGAAAGACGGTTTCACCTGGAAGGACGGGGCCGTGGCCGGCGGTGGCGGCGCTACCGCCATGACCGTACTCAAAAGCCGAGCGGTGGCTGGCAATCCGCCAGGCGTCGCACAGATCAAGGGCCCCGACATCCAGGACTGGGCCGCGACCGGCCTGCTCGACAGCGACGTGCTCAAGGATGTGGCCAAGCAGGAAAAGTGGGATGCACTGCTGGACAAGAAAGTCGCCGACACCGTGAAGTACGACGGCGACTATGTAGCCGTTCCCGTCAACATCCACCGTACCAACTGGCTGTGGATCAACCCTGAAGCCTTCAAGAAGGCCGGGATCGACAAGGCGCCCGCCACCCTCGATGAGTTCTATGCCGCTGCCGACAAGCTCAAGGCCGCAGGCATCATCCCGCTCGCCCACGGTGGCCAGCCGTGGCAGGACAGCACGGTCTTCGAAAGCGTCGTGCTGTCGGTGATGGGTGTCGACGGTTACAAGAAAGCCCTGGTCGACCTGGACAACGACGCCCTGACCGGCCCCGGCATGATCAAGGCCCTGACCGAACTCAAGCGGGTCGCCACGTACATGGACCCTGATGGCAAAGGCCAGGACTGGAACCTGGAAGCTGCCAAGGTCATCAACGGCAAGGCCGGCATGCAGATCATGGGCGACTGGGCCAAGAGCGAATGGACCTTGGCCAAGAAAACCGCCGGCAAGGACTACCAGTGCGTGCCGTTCCCCGGTACCGAGAAGGCCTTCCTGTACAACATTGATTCGCTGGTGGTGTTCAAGCAGAGCAATGAGGGCACTGCTGCCGGCCAGCAGGACATCGCACGCAAGGTGCTGGGTGAGGAGTTCCAGAAGGTGTTCAGCACCAACAAGGGCTCGATCCCGGTGCGCAACGACATGCTCGCCGACATGGGCAAGTATGGGTTCGATGCGTGTGCCCAGACCTCGGCCAAGGACTTCCTCGCCGACGCCAAGACCGGCGGCCTGCAACCGAGCATGGCGCACAACATGGCCACGACGCTGGCCGTGCAGGGCGCTTTCTTCGATGTGGTGACCAACTACATCAACGACCCCAAGGCCGATCCGGCTGACGCTGCGAAGAAGCTGGCAGCCGCCATCCGAGCAGCCAAGTAGCCCACGGGCGGGCTAATGCGGCCCGGTGCCGGGCGTGCCTGACGGGGCGCTGCGCCATCGGGCCCTGCGTGAAACGCAGGCTTCGGGGGCCTTCGAACTGTGGCTGCGTCAAACTCGCGCAGCCACGCGACACGGCGCCACGCAGCGCCCAAGCGACCTTCCAACCTGAGCAAGACAGTCGCTGCCGCGCGCCATGCGCAGCAGCGCCTTCGAGGTGAACCATGACCACTACCACCGCCCGTCTGCGGGCCTCTCCCATGGATGCGCTACAGCGCTGGCTGCCCAAGCTGGTGCTGGCGCCGAGCATGTTCATCGTGCTGGTGGGCTTCTACGGCTACATCCTCTGGACCTTCGTGCTGTCCTTCACCACGTCCACGTTCCTGCCCACCTACAAATGGGCAGGGCTGGCGCAGTACATGCGCCTGTTCGACAACGACCGCTGGTGGGTGGCGAGCAAGAACCTGCTGGTGTTCGGTGGGCTGTTCATCACCATCAGCCTGGCGATCGGCGTGCTGCTGGCGGTGCTGCTGGACCAGCGCATTCGTCGCGAGGGGTTCATCCGCACCATCTACCTGTATCCCATGGCCCTGTCGATGATCGTGACCGGCACGGCATGGAAGTGGCTGCTCAACCCAGGCATGGGGCTGGACAAACTGCTGCGTGACTGGGGCTGGGAGGGCTTTCGCCTTGACTGGCTGCTGGACCCGGACCGGGTGGTGTACTGCCTGGTGATCGCGGCGGTGTGGCAAGCATCGGGGTTCATCATGGCGATGTTTCTCGCCGGCCTGCGGGGCGTCGATCCATCGATCATCCGCGCCGCCCAGATCGACGGTGCCAGCCTGCCGCGCATCTACTGGCGCGTGGTGCTGCCCAGCTTGCGCCCGGTGTTCTTCAGCTCGGTGATGATCCTTTCGCACATTGCCATCAAGAGCTTCGACCTGGTCGCCGCGATGACGGCAGGCGGGCCTGGCTACTCGTCCGACCTGCCGGCGATGTTCATGTATGCCTTCACCTTCAGCCGGGGGCAAATGGGCATGGGCTCGGCCAGTGCCATCCTCATGCTGGGGGCGATCCTGGCCATCCTGGTGCCTTACCTGTATTCGGAGCTGCGGAGCAAACGCCATGCATAGCCCTGTCGACAAACCCGCGCTCAGCCCCAGCCGGCTTGCCATTCATGCCGTGTTGCTGATCGCCGTGGTGCTGTACCTGGTGCCACTGGTGGTCATGCTGCTGACCAGCTTCAAGACCCCCGAGGACATCAGCACCGGCAACCTGCTCAGCTGGCCGACAGCGATCACCGCCATTGGCTGGGTCAAGGCCTGGGGCACCGTCAGCGGCTACTTCTGGAACTCGATTCTGATCACCGTGCCTGCGGTGCTGATTTCCACCACCATTGGCGCGCTCAATGGCTACGTGCTGTCGATGTGGCGCTTCCGTGGCTCGCAGCTGTTCTTCGGTCTGCTGTTGTTCGGCTGCTTCCTGCCTTTCCAGACGGTGCTGCTGCCGGCCTCGTTTACCCTGGGCAAGCTGGGGCTGGCCAGTACCACCACTGGCCTGGTGCTGGTGCATGTGGTCTACGGCCTGGCCTTCACCACACTGTTCTTTCGCAATTTCTACGTCAGCATCCCCGATGCCCTGGTCAAGGCCGCACGCCTGGACGGGGCAGGGTTCTTCACCATCTTCCGGCGCATCATCCTGCCCATGTCCACGCCCATCATCATGGTCTGCCTGATCTGGCAGTTCACCCAGATCTGGAACGACTTCCTGTTTGGCGTGGTGTTCTCCAGTGGCGACTCGCAACCGATCACGGTGGCCTTGAACAACTTGGTCAATACCAGCACCGGGGCCAAGGAATACAACGTCGACATGGCCGCCGCGATGATCGCCGGCCTACCGACTCTGCTGGTGTACGTAGTGGCAGGCAAATATTTCGTGCGCGGGCTCACGGCCGGCGCGGTAAAGGGGTAAGTCATGGCAACGCTCGAACTTCGCAACGTGAACAAAACCTACGGTGCCGGGCTGCCGGATACCCTCAAGGACATCCAGCTGTCGATCAAGGACGGTGAGTTCCTGATCCTGGTCGGCCCTTCGGGCTGCGGCAAGTCGACATTGATGAACTGCATCGCCGGCCTCGAGCAGATCACCGGCGGCGCTATTCTGATCGACCAGCAGGACGTCAGCGGCATGAGCCCCAAGGACCGTGACATCGCCATGGTGTTCCAGTCCTATGCGCTGTACCCGACCATGACCGTGCGCGAGAACATCGAATTTGGCCTGAAGATCCGCAAGATGCCCCAGGCCGCCATCGACGAGGAAGTGGCGCGGGTGGCCAAGCTGCTGCAGATCGAGCACCTGCTGGCGCGCAAGCCCGCGCAGCTGTCTGGCGGTCAGCAGCAGCGCGTGGCCATGGGCAGGGCGCTCGCGCGCCGACCGAAGATCTACCTGTTCGATGAACCCTTGTCCAACCTCGATGCCAAACTGCGGGTCGAGATGCGGACCGAAATGAAACTGATGCACCAGCGCCTGAAAACCACCACCGTCTACGTCACCCATGATCAGATCGAGGCCATGACCCTGGGTGACAAGGTGGCGGTCATGAAAGACGGCATCATCCAGCAGTTCGGTACGCCACAGCAGATCTATAACGACCCAGCCAACCAGTTCGTCGCAAGCTTCATTGGCTCGCCGCCCATGAACTTCGTGCCGGCGCGGCTGGTGGCCCAGGGCGGTCAGCTGCATGCAGTGCTCGACAGTGGCCAGGCACGCTGCGAGCTGCCCCTGCCCGGCGCCGACCTGGGCCTGGAAGGGCGCGAAATCGTCCTGGGCATTCGACCCGAGCAAATTGCCCTGGGCGCTGAGGGCGGCAACGGCGGACCAAGCATTCGCGCCCAGGTACAGGTCACCGAGCCCACTGGTCCGGACATGCTGGTGTTCGTGACCCTCAACCAGACCAAAGTGTGCTGCCGACTGGCCCCTGACGTGGCCTGCCAGGTGGGCGACACCCTGGCCCTGCAATTGGACCCGGCGCGGGTGCTGCTGTTCGACGCCCAGAGCGGCGAGCGCCTGCAGGCAAACCGTACCGCCACCACCGTCAAGGAAAACATGGCTGCCCTCGGTGGCCGTTGAACTGTCTACACCATCAATAAGAAAAAGAGGACGCAACGCAATGGAACAGCGCAATCGTACTACCACCTGGGGCTCACTGGCGTTGCTTGCGCCGCTGGCGATGGCCGCCAGCAGTGGCCTGCAGGCTGCCGAAGCTTTCTCCAGCGAGTCGAAATGGATGACCGGGGACTGGGGCGGTACCCGCACCGAGCTGCTGGAAAAAGGCTACGACTTCACCGTCGATTATGTCGGCGAAGTGGCCGGCAACCTTCACGGTGGCTACAACCACGACAAGACCGCCCGCTACAGCGATCAGTTCGCCCTGGGCGCGCACCTGGACCTGCAGAAGATCTTCGGCTGGCACGATGCCGAATTCAAGCTGGCCATCACCGAGCGAAGCGGTCGCAACCTGTCCAACGACCGCATCAGCGACCCACGCGCCGGGCAGTTCAGTTCGGTGCAGGAAGTGTGGGGGCGTGGCCAGACCTGGCGCCTGACCCAGATGTGGTTCAAGCAGAAGTATTTCGACGGCGCGCTGGACGTGAAATTCGGCCGCTTCGGGCCGGGCGAGGACTTCAACAGTTTCCCCTGCGACTTCCAGAACCTGGCGTTCTGCGGCTCGCAAGTGGGTAACTGGGTGGGCGGCATCTGGTACAACTGGCCCGTCAGCCAATGGGCGACGCGCGTCAAGTACAACGTCACCCCCGAGTTCTACGTACAAGTCGGTGCCTATGAGCAGAACCCGTCCAACCTGGAAACCGGCAATGGCTTCAAGCTGAGCGGCAGCGGCACCAAGGGCGCGATCCTGCCGGTGGAAATGGTCTGGACGCCCAAGCTCAACGGCCTGCCGGGCGAATACCGCCTGGGCTACTACTACAGCACCGCCGATGCCGAGGATGTATACAAGGACGTCAACGGCAACGCCCAGGGGCTCAGTGGTTCGGGCTTCAAGTCTCACTCCAGCAAGCATGGCTGGTGGGTGGTGGCGCAGCAGCAGGTCACGGCCCAGGCGGGCGACGTCAACCGTGGGCTGAGCCTGTTCGCCAACTTTACGGTGCACGACAAGGCCACCAACGTGGTAGACAACTACCAACAGGTGGGCATGGTCTACAAAGGTGCCTTCGACGCCCGGCCCAAGGACGACATCGGTTTCGGCATCGCCCGCATCCACGTCAACGACGATGTGCGCAAGCGTGCGCGCCAGCTCAACGACATGAGCGGTATCAACGACTACGACAACCCAGGCTTCGTCCCGCTGCAACGTACCGAGTACAACGCCGAGCTGTACTATGGTTTCCACGTCACCAATTGGCTGACCGTGCGGCCGAACCTTCAGTACATCAAGAGCCCCGGCGGCGTGGATGAAGTGGACAATGCCCTGGTGGCGGGCTTGAAGATTCAGTCGTCTTTCTAAGTCCATTTGTTGTAAATTTACGCCAATCCCGTTTGGCGCCCGGCAACCACTGACCTGCAGTGGTTGCCGTGGACAGGCCAAGACAGCGCTATCTCAAACAACAAGAGCCCTGCACCATGCCTGAGCATCCGCTCCATCGCTTCTTCACCGCACGGCGGCCGCGGCCGACGTTCGAATGGGAGCGCTACCAGCAGCGCGATGTGCTGATCATCGATCACCCCCTGTGCCAGGCGGCGTTCAGTCGCCAGGGCGCGCAGTTGCTGCATTTCCAACCCACAGGTGAACGGCCCTGGCTGTGGTGCGCCGAACAGTGGCCGCAGGTGGGCGCCATTCGCGGCGGCGTGCCGGTCTGCTGGCCCTGGTACGGGCGCCATCCCAGCGAAGACCTGTGGCCTGCCCATGGTTGGGCCCGCCTGCTGGACTGGAAGCTGATGGACAGCCATGAAGACGCGCAGGGCGTGGTGCTCAAGTGGCGCCTGGAACTGTGCGACTGGCAGGTCGACCTGGAGGCGCGGCTGGGCAGCCGCATGGAGTTGAGCCTGAGCACCGAGCACCAGGACAGCGAACCGTGCCAGTTGAGTCACGCCTTGCTGGCCTACTGGCGCATCAGTGACGTCTCGGAGGTAGCGCTGTCCGGCCTCGAAGACATCGAGGGGTACGACCACCTCAACCGTCAGGCATGCCGCCAGGAAGGGGCGCTCAAGCCCAAGGGCGGCTGTCAGCGGGTCTATCCGGGCATTCCCGGTGTGCAACTGCATGATCCGGCCTGGAAGCGCCAGCTGTGTATCGACACCGGCGACAGCGACGATACGGTCGTGTGGCACCCCGGCAGCCGGCCCTTATTGGGGGTTACCGGGCGCGAGTGCCAGCGTTTCGTGTGTGTGGAGGCCGCCAGCGGCAGCGACGACGGCCTGAGCCTGGCACCGGGGCAGCGCGCGCATCTGAGTCTGCAGGCGCACCGGCTCAGCTGAGTTCGTCGTCCTCGATGGGGTAGCGACTGGCGTTGAGGCTTTCCTTGATCTTGCGCAGATGTGGCTGGAAATCCACGCCCCGGCGCAGGGTCATGCCGGTCGCCAGCACATCGAGCACGGTCAGCTGGATGATGCGCGAGGTCATCGGCATGTAGATATCGGTGTCTTCGGGCAGAGGAATGTGCAGGCTAAGGCTGCAGGCGTTGGCCAGCGGCGACCCGGCCGCTGTCAAACCCAGCACCGAGGCGCCGTTTTCCCTGGCCAGGCGAGCCACTTCCACCAGCTCGCGTGTACGCCCGGTGTAGGAAATGATCACGAACAGGTCGCCGGTATGGGCCACCGACGCCAGCATGCGTTGCATCAGTACGTCGGCGTGCGCCGACACGGCCAGGTTGAAGCGGAAGAACTTGTGCTGGGCATCCAGCGCCACCGGTGCAGAGGCGCCCAGGCCAAAGAAATGAATCTGGCGGGCCTGGATCATCATGTCGACCGCGCGGCTGACCTGCTGGGGGTCGAGCTGCTGGCAGGCGCTGTCGAGCGAGGCGATGGCGCTGGCGAAGATCTTCTGGGTGTAGGCCGCCGGATCGTCGTCGGCCTCCACCGCGCGGCTCACGTAGGCCGCGCCGCTGGCCAGGCTCTGCGCCAGTTGCAGTTTCAGCTCCGGGTAACCGCTCACGCCGAATGAGCGGCAGAAGCGGTTGACGGTCGGTTCGCTGACCTTGGCCGCCTGGGCCAGCGCCGCGATGCTAAAGCGTGTGGCTTGTTGCGGGTTGAGCAGGATGACTTCGGCGACTTTGCGTTCGGCCTTGTTCAGCTCGTCGAGGCGTCCCTGGATTTGTTCCAGGAGGTTTCTCACGCGGTCCATGGGGTGTCCTTGGGTCGGGAAGGCAGCCGGCTGAGGGAGCAGCAGGCCTGTTTGCAGGGTCGTCTATCGTACTGGCGGCGCCGGTTGCGCACCACTTGTCTGTCATACATCCGACTAATGTTATGGTTTTTACTACATTTGTCCTTGAAAACCCTAACTGAAAACGGTATTTCTAAATCAACTTTAGGAAAGAACCAACATCATGGCTGCAATCAGTGTCGAACCTTGCACATTTGCCCTGTTTGGCGCCCTGGGCGACCTGGCCTTGCGCAAGCTGTTCCCTGCGCTCTACCAGCTCGACCGCGCCGGGCTATTGCACGCACAGACGCGCCTGCTGGCGCTGGCGCGGGAGGCCGGCAGTGCCCAGGAGCACCTGAATAGCATCGAGGCCCACTTGCTCAAGCATGTGCCCGAGGCTGACATCGAGGCCGCGGCCCTCGAGCGCTTCCTGGCAAGGCTCGATTACCAGCACCTGGATTTTCTGCAGCCAGAAGGCTACCAGGCACTGGCCGCGCAAGTGCCCGACGGGCACCCCCTGATCGCCTATTTCGCCACGGCCGCCGCCGTGTATGGTGCCATCAGCGAAAACCTGGACAAGGTGGGCCTGAGCGAGCGCACCCGTGTAGTGCTGGAAAAGCCGATCGGTCATGACCTCGAGTCTTCACGCCGGGTCAACGATGCCGTGGCGCGATTCTTTCCCGAAAGCCGCGTCTATCGCATCGACCACTACCTGGGCAAGGAGACGGTGCAGAACCTGATCGCCCTGCGCTTTGCCAACAGCCTGTTCGAAACCCAATGGAACCAGAACTCCATCTCCCACGTGGAAATCACGGTGGCGGAGAAGGTGGGTATCGAGGGTCGCTGGGGCTACTTCGACAAGGCCGGTCAGTTGCGCGACATGATCCAGAACCACCTGTTGCAGTTGCTGTGCCTGATTGCCATGGACCCGCCGAGCGAGCTGTCGGCCGACGCCATCCGCGACGAGAAGGTCAAGGTACTCAAGGCGCTGGCCCCGATCACCGGAGACGGGCTGAGCACGCGGGTGGTGCGCGGGCAGTACATTGCCGGCTACAGCGATGGCAAGCCGGTTCCGGGTTACCTTGAAGAAGACAATGCCAATAGCCAGAGCGACACCGAGACCTTCGTCGCCCTGCGCGCCGACATCCGCAACTGGCGCTGGTCGGGTGTGCCTTTCTACTTGCGCACTGGCAAGCGCATGCCGCAAAAGCTGTCGCAGATCGTCATTCACTTCAAGGAAACGCCGCATTACATCTTTGCCCCGGAACAGCGTCTGCAAGTGGGCAACAAGCTGATCATTCGCCTGCAGCCGGACGAAGGTATCTCCTTGCGCGTGATGACCAAGGAGCAAGGCCTGGACAAGGGCATGCAACTGCGCAGTGGCCCGCTGCAACTGAATTTTTCCGATGCCTGGCGTAGCGCGCGGATTCCGGATGCCTATGAACGCTTGCTGCTTGAAGTGATGCGGGGCAACCAGAACCTGTTCGTGCGCAAGGACGAAATCGAGTACGCCTGGAAGTGGTGTGACCAGCTGATTGCCGGTTGGCGCAACACGGGCGATGCCCCCAAGCCCTATGCTGCGGGCAGCTGGGGGCCAATGAGCTCGATTGCACTGATCACCCGCGATGGGAGGGCCTGGTATGGCGACATCTGAAGCATTGTCCGAATTGCAGTTTCCGGCGAGCACCGAGGTGCATCAACTGCCCGACGCCAGCACGTTGGCTGGCACATTGGCCAAGGATGTGAGTGAGCGCCTGCGTGCAGCCATCGACGATAAAGGCCAAGCCTGCGTCGTGCTGTCCGGTGGGCGGAGCCCGGTGCCTTTTCTCGAGCAACTGGCCAAGCAGGACCTGGACTGGAGCAAGGTGACGGTCAGTCTTGCCGATGAGCGCTGGGTGCCGGTGGAGCACGCCGACAGCAATGCCGGCCTGTTGGCCCGGCATCTGCTCAAAGGGCAGGCCGCCAAGGCGCGTTTCATCGGGTTGTACCAGCAGGCGCCTTCGCTGGAAGAGGCCGCCGACAAGGCTGACCGCGCCCTGGCCGATCTGCCGCCCATCGACGTGCTGGTACTGGGCATGGGTGACGATGGCCACACGGCTTCGCTGTTCCCAGCCAGTCCTAACCTGGCCGAGGGCCTGGATCCGAACACTCCTCGCCGTTGCCTACCGCTAATGGCGCCAACCGTTCCCCATCAGCGCCTTTCCATGACCCGAGCGCTGCTGGCCACCGCAGGGTTCACCGCATTGTCCGTGCAAGGGCCAGGCAAACTCGCTACCCTGCGCGCCGCGCTGGCGGATGACGACCTCGCCGAAATGCCCATTCGCGCTTTTCTTCACGCACCCCTGGACATCTACTGGTGCCCATGAGCCAAGGATCCACAGCAATGATCACCCTCGAACGTCCACAGCCCAAGCTCTCGATGGCCGACAAGGCCGCCCGGGTCGACGCCATCTGCGAAGCGGCGCGCATCCTGCCGGTGATCACCATCGCCCGCGAACAGGACATCCTGCCCCTGGCCGACGCCCTGGCGGCTGGCGGCATCCGCACGCTGGAAGTGACCCTGCGTTCACAGCATGGCCTGAAGGCCATCGAAGTGCTGCGTGAGCAGCGCCCCGAGCTGTGCGTAGGTGCCGGGACGGTGCTCGACCGCGCCATGTTCGCAGCCGTCGAGGCCGCGGGCGCCCAGTTCGTCGTCACGCCCGGCATTACCCAGGATGTGCTGCAAGCGGGCGTGGAGAGCGAAATTCCATTGCTGCCGGGTATCAGTACCCCGTCCGAAATCATGATGGGCTACGCGCTGGGCTACCGCCGTTTCAAGCTGTTCCCCGCCGAAATCAGCGGAGGCGTGGCGGCGATCAAAGCGTTTGCTGGCCCGTTCGGCGACATCCGCTTCTGCCCAACCGGCGGCGTCAACCCGGCCAACGTGCGCAACTACATGGCACTGGCCAATGTGATGTGTGTAGGGGGCACCTGGATGCTCGACAGCAGCTGGATCAAGAATGGCGACTGGGCCCGCATCGAGGCCTGCAGTGCCGAGGCCATGGCGCTGGTGGACGGTCACTGAATTTCGTTGTGTGCTTTACGGCTTTTTGGGCGCTTGGTCGGCGCCCATTTTTTTGCCTGGTGATTGGCGTTTGCGGGTTATGTGCGCGTATACGAAGGGTAAGCGCGCCCTTAGGTCGTTGGGGCCGCTTTGCGGCCCATCGCGGCGCGAGGCCGCTCCCACACTGCCTGAGCCTGTCAGCCAAGGCCTCACGCGGTCATTTGTGGGAGCGGCCTCGCGCCGCGATGGGCCGCAAGGCGGCCCCAACAATCTCAAGTCAACAGCATCAGCTAAAGAGGCCGCTTTCTCCCTAACGGTACTCAGGCCGCCTTGGCCTCTTGCTGGCTCAGCGAACGGTTCAACGCACTGAACAGGGCTTTGAAGCTGGCTGTGGTGATGTTTTCATCGATGCCCACACCATGCACAGGACGCCCGCCGGCTACACGCAGCTCGATATAGGCCGCTGCCTTGGCGTTGGTGCCCGCGCCGATGGCGTGTTCGTTGTAGTCCATGATTTCGACGGCAACCGGCAGGCCGGCCACCAGGGCTTCCAGGGCGCCATTGCCCTTGCCGCGCCAGTGCAGCGTGGTCTCGCCTTCGCCGGCTACTTCCACTTCCACGGCACTGTGACCGTTTTCTTCCTGCAGGCGATGGCTGACCAGCGCGTACGGTGCGTTGGCTTGCAGGTATTCCTTGTGCAGCAAGCTGTAGATCTGCTGGGCAGTCATTTCCAGGCCCAGGCGGTCGGTTTCGCCCTGCACGACCTGGCTGAATTCGATTTGCATGCGGCGCGGCAGGCTGATGCCGTATTCCTGCTCGAGCAGGTAGGTGATGCCGCCTTTGCCGGACTGGCTGTTGACGCGAATCACGGCCTCGTAGCTGCGGCCGATGTCGGCCGGGTCGATCGGCAGGTATGGCACTTCCCACAACTCGCCTTCCTGCTGCTTGGTCAGGCCCTTGCGAATGGCATCCTGGTGCGAGCCGGAGAAGGCTGTGTGCACCAGGTCACCTACGTACGGGTGGCGCGGGTGCACCGGCAGCTGATTGCATTCTTCGACGACCTTGCGCACACCGTCGATGTCGGAGAAATCCAGACCCGGGTCGATGCCCTGGGTGTACAGGTTCAGGGCCAGGGTCACCAGGTCGACGTTGCCGGTACGCTCACCGTTGCCGAACAGGCAGCCCTCGGCACGGTCGGCGCCGGCCATCAGGCCCAGCTCGGTCGCGGCGATGCCGGTTCCCCGGTCGTTGTGGCAGTGCAGGCTGATGATCACGCTGTCACGGCGATTGATGTTACGGCAGAACCATTCGATCTGGTCGGCGTACACGTTGGGCGTGGCGACCTCGACGGTGGCCGGCAGGTTGAGGATGATCTTGTGCTCGGGCGTTGGGTTCCACACCTCGATCACCGCATCGCACACTTCCTTGGCGAATTCCATCTCGGTAGCGCTGAAGGTTTCGGGCGAGTACTGGAATGTCCAGTGCGTATCGGGCTGCTGTGCGGCGTATTTGACGAACAGCTTGGCTGCATTGACCGCGATGTCCTTGACGCCCTGCTTGTCCTGGTTGAAGACGATGCGGCGGAAGGCCGGGCAGGTGGCGTTGTACAGGTGAACGATGGCCTTCTTGGCCCCGCGCAGGGACTCGAAGGTCCGGGCGATCAGGTCTTCACGCGCCTGGGTCAGCACCTGGATGGTGGTGTCCTCTGGAATATGACCGTCTTCGATCAAGGTGCGGACAAAGTCGAAGTCGGTTTGCGAGGCCGAAGGGAAGGAGGCTTCGATTTCCTTCACGCCCACTTGCACCAAGGTCTTCCAGAACCGCAGCTTCTTCTCCGCATCCATCGGCTCGATCAGCGACTGGTTGCCGTCACGCAGGTCCGAGCTGCACCAGATCGGCGCCTCGGTGATGGTCTTGGACGGCCAGGTACGGTCAGGCAGATCGATGGAAGGGAAGGCGCGGTATTTCTTCGACGGGTCTTTGAGCATGGTCATGGAAGCAATCCTTTTATGTGCGGCCGAGATCGGGCCTGCCGAGCAGTAACGAGGTGGGGGCGAGGCGACGCGATTCAGCCTGGTAGTCGAGCGCTGACCAGGCAGAGGCTGCGATGTTGTCGGAGCAAGATGAGGGTGCTGAAGGTTTTCATGGCCTCAACCCTAACCAGTGCACTGAGGGTTGGCAAGCGTTGAAAAAAAATTGAGAGGAATGCTTAAAAAAAGTGATATGGCGAGATCTAATTGTTGATACGAATAAAATGCTTAGGTTTTGTTGCGCGGTATTTTTCTTTGGCGCAATGGTATGTCAGTCGCATGAGAGCCTCCTGGGCCCTGCGTTGGGGCAAGCGCCGCCCGTATTGCGGGGCGGCTCAAACGTCACTCAACGCAGTGTCAGCCCTGCCTCAGGGCTGAAAGGCACCGATGAAGATCGCCGGGTCAACACGCGCATCGTTCAAGCTGACGTTCCAGTGCATGTGCGGCCCGGTAGCGCGCCCCGTTGAGCCCACGCGCCCGACCACATCACCACGGCGCAGCGACTGCCCGTTCTGCACGTCGATACGGGACATATGGCAGAACATGCTGATAAAGCCCTGCCCGTGATCAACGAACACCGTGCGGCCATTGAAGAAGTAATCGCCCACCAGAATCACCTTGCCGTTAGCAGGCGTCTTGATCGGCGTCCCAGCCGGTACGGCAAAATCCAGCCCCGCATGGGGGTTGCGTTCCTCGCCATTGAAGAACCGGCGCACGCCGAACTTGCTCGACAGCGGCCCGTTGACCGGCTTGTCGAGGATCAGGTTGCTTGGCAATGCCGGGCTGAAGCTGCGGTAGGCCTTGATCTGCTCGGCCAGTTCGCGATCGATGCGCTTGAGGTCGGCCGGATTGGGGTTCACCTGGCGGGTGTTCTTCAAGGTGATGCGCTGTTCGGGGTACTGCTTGTGCCCTACGGTGAAAGGCAGGCTTCGGCTGCCTTGCTGCACCACCGCCTGCCCGGGCTTCTGGGTCAGGGGGATGCCAACGATGGCCAGCCAGTTGTCCTGTTCCTTGACCACCAGCACGGGCTTGCCATCGAAGCGTGCGCTGGGAGCACTGGCTGCCGGCCCCAGGTCGACCACGGCAACGCCGCCGGGCACCGGTTTGTTCAGCGTGCGCGTGATGTAGCTGGCCTGGGCTGTGGCGCTCAGGACGGTGAAGGCGAGGGCGAGCAGTGACGCGAGCAAGCGGGGCATATGTCAGTCCAGAAGTGAGAGCGTGACCGGAGCCAGGTGATTGTCTTCGACCCGCACCTGCAGCTCGCCTTCGTTCAGGCGTGCAGTCAGGCGCTGGCCGTTGCGCGTCTGTTCGGCGCTGCGGATGGCCTGGCCTTGTTCGTCGAGTAGGATGCTGTAGCCGCGCGCCAGCGTCGCCAGCGGGCTGACGATCTGCAGGGTCTGCAACTGGGCCTGGAAGCGCTGGCGCCGGTCCTTGAGCACGTCACGCATGGCCCGGGGCAGCCGCTCGGCCAGGCTGTCCAGGCGCTGGCCCAGCAAAGCCAGAGTACGCCCGGGATGTTGCGCGGCCAGACGCGTCTCCAGGCGCACCAGGCGCTCGCGGCGTTGATTGAGGTTATGCAGGAAGGCACGGCGCAGGCGCATGTCCAGGTCATCCAGGCGCTGAGCCTGCTGACGCAGGCGCTCGCCCGGATGGCGCAGGCGGCGAATCAGGGACTCCAGGCGCAGGCGATCATGCACCAACCGGTTCTGCATGCGCAGGGTCAGGCGCCGTTGCAGGCCGTCCAGGCGATGCTGCAGGCCGCTGTTGTCGGGCGCAAGCAGCTCGGCCGCAGCAGACGGGGTAGGGGCCCGCACGTCGGCCACGAAGTCGCTGATCGACACGTCGGTTTCATGGCCCACGGCGCTCACGATCGGCGTCTTGCACGCGGCCACGGCCCGCGCCACGGCTTCCTCGTTGAAGCACCACAGGTCTTCCAGTGAACCGCCGCCGCGGGCCAGTATCAAGGCGTCGAAACCGCGGCTGTCGGCCAGGCGAATGGCCCGCACGATCTGGGCGATGGCTTCGCGGCCCTGCACGGCGGTGGGGATCAGGTTCAACTCCACCTGGGGCGCACGACGAGCGAACACACTGATGATGTCGCGGATCACGGCCCCGGTCGGGGAGGTGATGATGCCGATACGCTGGGGGTGCGCAGGCAGCGCTCGCTTGCTGTCGGTGCTGAACAGGCCCTCGGCGCCAAGCTTTTCCTTGAGCGCCTCGAAGGCCAGGCGCAGTGCACCATCGCCGGCGGGCTCCACGGTATCGAGGATCAGCTGGTAGTCGCCACGGCCTTCGAACAGGGACACCTTGCCGCGCACCCGTACCGCCATGCCGTCACGCAGCGCCTGGCGCACCCGCGTGGCGCTCTGCCGGAAGAGGGCGCAGCGCACCTGGGCACCGCTGTCCTTGAGGGTGAAGTACATGTGGCCGGAGGCCGGCCGGGCCAGGTTGGAAATCTCGCCCTCCACCCATACGCTGCGGAACACGTCTTCCAGCAGCACCCGGGCGCGGCCATTGAGTTGGCTGACGGTGAGCACATCACGGTCAAGGCCGAGGCGTTCGAAAGGGTCTTTGATCATGGGAAGGCACTATAAAGGATGAGGGGGCCGAGTGTCGTGCCCGGTCGATCAGGAGCTGGCCTGGGCCGCTGGTGCCTGCCCTGGCGTACCGATTGCCGACGCTGCGCAGGTCATGTGCTCGATGAACTGACTCACCAGTGGCCCGGCATCGCGGCGGTAGGCGATGGCGACGGTGCTGACGCAGCCGGGGTCCGTCAGCGGGATGAACCGCAGCGCCGCAGGGGCGATGTCCTGCATGCAGCGTGGCAGCAAGGCCACCCCGAACCCCGCCTGGATCAGCTGCAACTGGGTGGTCTTGCGTGACACCACCCGCGCAGGCTGGGGAAAGAACCCCGCCGCCATGCACAACTCGGCAGACAGGTAGCTCAGGCCACCGCGTTGGTGGTGGGGAATGGAGATGAACGGCTGGCTGGAAAGCTCTGCCAAGGCAATGCAATCGCGCCCCGCCAGTTCATGGGTAGGGGCGAGCGCCAGCAACAGGGGCTCTTCAAACAACGGCTCGATGGTCAACCCATCGTGCTGGCGCAGCACCGGCAGCCTCAGCAGCCCGATATCCAGGCGCCCTTCGGCCAGTGCTGCAAGCTGCCCTTCGGAGGACAGCTGGGCGATCTCCATGCTCACATCAGGGTTTGTCCGCAGGTAATCACCCAGGTGCTCGAGCAGCCGACCGGTCAGCGGCACCGTGCTGGAGTGGCTGATGTTCAGGCTGCCGCACAGGCCCTGGCCGACGGCTCGGGCCAGCTCGCCAGCCTTGTCCAGGTCCAGCAGCAGGTTGCGCGCACGCGGCAGGAACGCCCGGCCCGCATCGGTCAGGCGAGGCAACCTGGCCGTGCGCTCGAACAACGCGGTGTCCAGCTGCAGTTCGAGTTCGCGCACCTGGCGACTGAGGGCGGACTGGGCGACATACAGTCGTTCGGCGGCGGCGCTGAAGCTGCCACATTCGGCGATTTCCACGAAGTAACGCAGCTGGCGGGTCGAGATCATGAGCGATGCCATTTCGAGATGGATCAGGGCGAGATTGCATATTAGCCGGGTTGGCGCGGGTTTGGTTATGGTGCGCTGAACCTTCAAGGACAATGCGCCAATGCTCGCTGACCTCGCTATACCGTTCTCGGGGCTTGACTGGCTACCCATCGTGTTGGGTACCGCGGCGGCCTATGTGGTGTTCGGCATCGCCGGCTTCGGCACGGCGTTGGTGGCAGGCCCGGTGCTGATCCATTTCATGCCGCTGTCGCAGATCATTCCCTTGCTGGTGTTACTCGATTTCGTGGCGGCGTTCGGCAACCTGTTGCCCTCACGGCGCGATGTGATACGGGGCGAACTGCTGCGCCTGCTGCCGTTCATGGCGCTGGGGTGCACCCTGGGCGTTGCGTTCCTGCTGCAGCTCAAGTCGGACCTGCTGATGCTGCTGATGGGCCTGTTCATCACGGCCTATGCCGTCTATAGCCTGGCGCTGAAGGTACGCCCGGCGTCGCTTGCCGGCTGGTGGGCGGCACCGGTGGGTACCGTGGGCGGGTTGTTCGGCGCCTTGTTCGGCAGCGGCGGGTTTCTCTACGCCCTTTACTTGAGCGCCCGCCTGCCCGACAAGGAGCAGGTGCGCGCCACCCAGAGCGCGTTGATCAGTTGCAGCACCTTGGTGCGCCTGACGCTGTTCCTTGTCGCCGGTGTCTACGCCGATCGACAACTGCTGCTGATGGCGGCCTGCCTGCTGCCGGTGATGGTCATCGGCCTATGGGCTGGGCGCAGGCTCACGCACAGGCTGTCACGCGAGGCCTTCGTCCGGCTGGTCACCTGGTTGGTGTTGGCCAGCGGCCTGGCGCTCATCGCTCGCTATGTGAGCGCTTGAGCAGGGGTTAGAATTGGCCGACTACCCGATCCAAGGCTTGTCCGCTCATGAATACCCAAAGCATCATCGTTCCCAGGCAGTCCACCGTCCCGGTGCACGAGGCCCGCGCCCGCGCCATCCTGCGCTGGCTGGTCCGCGAAAAGATCGTGCAAGAGCAGCTGACCACCTGCGGGCGTACTGGCAACCGTATGGCCCATGCCCTTGGGCCAGGTGCCCGCCAGGTGGCGCTGCACCCCGAAAAACTGCCCTTCGATGCGCCGGTCAACGGCCTTGAGGTGATGCTCAAGCGCTGCATCTATACGCCCACCGAAGGCTTCAAGGAAGAGGCGGGCTGCCCGCAGTGCCGGCGGGAAGTGGGCGAGCCGTTGTTCGACAGTCTGGAAGAGTGGATGCCCGGGGTCAGTGACAACTTCACCTGCCCGCTGTGCGGGTTCGAAGACGACATCAACGGGTTTTTGTTCCTGCAACCCTGCGCCTTCTCCAACCTGGGCTTCATCTTCAACAACTGGGGCGATGCCGGGTTCACCCAGGCCTTCATCGACAGCTTCGCCGACTGGCTGGACCAACCGGTGGCCGTGGTGCAGGTCCGGCTCGCCTGACGAGGGCGGGGCAGGGCTCTGGTGCGCAGGGCGGCAACGGCCACTTGTAACTTCAGGCTTGATTTACATTGAGTGGCAGGGCACGCATGAGTATAATGGCGCGCTTCCATTTTTCCCGCCCGGGAGCCCCCGCGATGTTGCGTATCAGCCAAGAAGCCCTGACCTTCGACGATATTCTCCTTGTACCTGGTTATTCCGAGGTACTGCCCAATGAAGTCAGTCTCAAGACCCGTTTGACCCGTGGCATCGAGCTGAACATCCCGCTGGTCTCCGCTGCCATGGACACCGTCACCGAAGCGCGCCTGGCCATCGCCATGGCCCAGGAAGGCGGCATCGGCATCATCCACAAGAACATGACCATCGAGCAGCAGGCCGGCGAAGTGCGCAAGGTCAAGAAGTTCGAGGCTGGCGTGGTCAAGGACCCGATCACCATCGAGGCCGACGCCACCGTGCGCGACCTGTTCGACCTGACGCGGCTGAACAACATTTCCGGCGTGCCCGTGCTGGAAAACGGTGACCTGGTCGGTATCGTGACCTCCCGCGACGTGCGCTTCGAAAGCCGCCTGGACGCCAAGGTCCGCGAAGTGATGACGCCCAAGGAACGCCTGGTCACCGTCCGCGAGGGCGCGGACAAGAACGAGGTGCGCGAGCTGCTGCACAAGCACCGCCTCGAGAAAGTGCTGATCGTCGACGAGCACTTCAGCCTCAAGGGCATGATGACCGTCAAGGACATCGAGAAGGCCAAGGCCTACCCACTGGCCAGCAAGGACGACCAGGGTCGTCTGCGCGTTGGCGCAGCGGTCGGCACCGGCAAGGACACCGGCGAGCGTGTTGCCGCCCTGGTAGCCGCTGGCGTTGACGTGGTCGTGGTCGACACCGCTCACGGGCACTCCAAAGGCGTGATCGAGCGCGTGCGCTGGGTCAAGCAAACCTACCCGCAGGTGCAGGTGATTGGCGGCAACATCGCCACCGGCGCTGCTGCCAAGGCCTTGGCCGAGGCGGGCGCTGATGCGGTCAAGGTCGGTATCGGCCCTGGCTCGATCTGCACCACCCGTATCGTGGCCGGCGTCGGCGTGCCGCAGATCAGCGCCATCGCCAACGTCGCCGCTGCCCTGGAAGGCACCGGTGTGCCACTGATCGCCGACGGCGGCATCCGCTTCTCTGGTGACCTGTCCAAGGCCATCGTCGCCGGTGCCAGCTGCGTGATGATGGGTTCTATGTTCGCCGGTACCGAAGAAGCCCCAGGCGAAGTCGAGCTGTTCCAGGGCCGCTCCTACAAGGCTTACCGTGGCATGGGTTCGCTGGGCGCCATGGCGCAGTCGCAAGGCTCCTCCGACCGTTACTTCCAGGACTCCTCGGCCGGTGCCGAGAAGCTGGTCCCCGAAGGTATCGAAGGCCGTGTGCCGTACAAAGGCGCACTGGCTGCGATCATTCACCAGCTGATGGGCGGCCTGCGTTCGTCCATGGGCTACACCGGCAGTGCCACCATCGACGAGATGCGCACCAAGCCGGAGTTCGTGCGCATCACGGGCGCCGGCATGGCCGAATCCCACGTTCACGACGTGCAGATCACCAAGGAAGCCCCCAACTACCGGGTTGGCTGATAGCTCAGCGGTAAGCTCCAGACGGTGGCTGCGTTCGCGCAGCCACTGCGTTTTCCCCGATCAACTTGCAGCTTGCAGCTTCAAGCTCGCAGCTGAATCAGAGATTCCCCATGGCCCTCGATATTCACGCTCACCGGATCCTCATCCTCGATTTCGGCTCCCAGTACACCCAGCTGATCGCCCGCCGCGTGCGCGAGATCGGCGTGTACTGCGAACTGCACCCGTTCGACATGGATGATGAAGCGATCCGCGAATTCAACCCGCGCGGCATCATCCTCGCCGGTGGCCCCGAGTCGGTTCACGAAGCCAACAGCCCCCGTGCACCCCAGGCCGTGTTCGACCTGAATGTGCCTGTGCTGGGCATCTGCTACGGCATGCAGACCATGTCCGAACAGATGGGCGGCAAGGTCGAAGGGTCTGACCTGCGTGAGTTCGGTTATGCCCGCGTGGACGTGGTCGGCAAGAGCCGCCTGCTCGACGGCATCGAGGACCATATCGACGCCGACGGCGTACTGGGCCTGGACGTGTGGATGAGCCACGGTGACAAGGTCACCCAGCTGCCAACCGGTTTCCACGTACTGGCCAGCACCCCGAGCTGCCCGATCGCCGGCATGTTCGACGACACCCGCGGCTACTACGGCGTGCAGTTCCACCCGGAAGTGACCCACACCAAGCAGGGCGGTCGCATCCTGTCCCGTTTCGTGCAGGACATCTGCGGCTGTGAAGCCCTGTGGACCCCGTCCAACATCGTCGAGGACGCCATCGCCCAGGTGCGTGAGCAAGTGGGTTCGGCCAACGTCCTGCTCGGCCTGTCCGGCGGCGTGGACAGCTCGGTGGTCGCGGCCCTCTTGCACCGCGCCATCGGCGACCAGCTGACCTGCGTCTTCGTCGACAACGGCCTGCTGCGCCTGCACGAGGGTGACCAGGTGATGGCCATGTTCAAGGAGAACATGGGCGTCAAGGTGATCCGTGCCGACGCTGAAAAGCAGTTCCTCGACAACCTGGCCGGCGAAGCCGACCCGGAGAAGAAGCGCAAGATCATCGGCCGCACCTTCATCGACATCTTCGATGCCGAGGCTAGCAAGCTGCCGAACATCCAGTTCCTCGCCCAGGGCACCATCTACCCGGACGTGATCGAATCGGCCGGCGCCAAGAGCGGCAAGGCCCACGTGATCAAGTCCCACCACAACGTCGGTGGCCTGCCGGAGGAAATGAACCTCAAGCTGGTCGAACCGCTGCGTGAACTGTTCAAGGACGAAGTGCGCAAGATCGGTCTGGAGCTCGGCCTGCCTTACGACATGGTCTACCGCCACCCGTTCCCAGGCCCGGGCCTGGGTGTGCGCATCCTGGGTGAAGTGAAGAAAGAGTACGCCGACATCCTGCGTCGCGCGGACCACATCTTCATCGAAGAACTGCGCAAGGCTGATTGGTACCACAAGACCAGCCAGGCCTTCGTGGTGTTCCAGCCGGTGAAATCGGTGGGTGTGGTCGGTGACGGCCGTCGCTACGCCTGGGTCGTCGCGTTGCGCGCCGTCGAGACCGTGGACTTCATGACCGCTCGCTGGGCTCATCTGCCTTACGAACTGCTGGAAACCGTCAGTGGCCGGATCATCAACGAGATTGACGGTATCTCGCGGGTGACCTACGACGTGTCGAGCAAGCCGCCGGCAACGATTGAGTGGGAATGATCCCGCGTCCGGCATAGCCCGGCACAATCTAGCAAAAAATGCCCTGGAGCCCGCGTAATTGCGGGCTTTTGGCTTTTTGGGTCTGGCAAGTTCAGGTAGCGTTCTGCATCGCCAAGCATGGTTTTTTTATGGCATGGTACGGGGTACCAACTGCATCTGATGCCATGCATGACGCTTGATACCATGTTCCTTGTTTCAGGATGGGCATGGTATCGAAGTGGCCAAGAGGCCCGGTTTTACTGGGGGTTAAGCCCCATTCTTCCGCGCTTTCAGAGCATGGTATTTTTTCATGGAATATATGGAAGTCATGCTCACTGATACCAAGCTCAGAAACCTCAAGCCGCAAGACAAGCTTTACAAGGTGATTGATCGTGATGGTTTGTACGTCGCCGTCACCCCGGCTGGCTCTATCTCCTTTCGCTACAACTACTCCATCAATGGCCGGCAGGAGACCGTCACCTTCGGTCGTTATGGCTTAGGTGGGATCACCTTGGCCGAGGCACGCGAGCGGCTAGGGGAGGCGAAGAAGATGATTGCCGCAGGCAAGTCGCCTGCTAAGGAAAAGGCGCGTGCGAAGGCGCGCACCAAAGGTGCTGAGACCTTTGATGATTGGGCTGAAAAATGGCTGCGCGGCTATCAGATGGCGGACTCGACACGAGATATGCGCCGTTCAGTCTACGAGCGCGAATTGAAGCCGAAGTTTGGTAATCAGAAGCTGGCTGAAATCACTCATGAGGATCTGCGAGCGCTGACTGATGCGATAGTGGAGCGGGGGGCGCCTGCAACCGCCGTCCATTCGCGTGAGATTGTGCTGCAGGTCTTTCGTTGGGCCATTGAGCGTGGTCAGAAGGTTGAGAACCCCGCGGATCTAGTAAGGTCTTCCAGCATCGCTAAATTCGAGCCACGCGACCGGGCGTTGACGCCTGATGAAATTGCGCTGATGTATCAGTACATGGACAGGATTGGTACCGCGACGTCGGTTCGCGCCGCAGCCAAGCTTCTGCTGCTGACGATGGTGCGCAAGAGCGAGCTGACCAACGCAACGTGGAGTGAGATCAATTTCAGCGAGGCGCTATGGACGATCCCCAAAGAACGGATGAAGCGCCGAAACCCTCATTTGGTGTTTCTGTCACGGCAAGCATTGGATTTCTTCATTGCGTTGAAGACCCTGGCAGGAGGTTCTGAGTACGTTCTGCCGTCACGCTACGACTCCGACTTGCCAATGAGTGCAGCCACGATCAACCAGGTACTGACGCTTACCTACCGTCTTGCTCAAAAGGAAGGTGTACCGCTAGGAAAGTTCGGCCCCCACGACCTACGCCGCACGGCCAGCACGCTGCTGCATGAGGCGGGCTATAACTCCGACTGGATCGAGAAGTGCCTCGCGCATGAGCAGAAAGGCGTTCGAGCCGTTTATAACAAGGCCGAGTACCGGGACCAACGGCGAGCGATGTTGCAGGATTGGGCCGACATGATTGATGAGTGGACTCTTAAGAGACCTCGGCAAACAAATGAGTAACAAAAAGGAACCCGCCAGAGGCGGGTTCTTCTGAGAACCATGTTCGGCGTTTACTTCGCCGCGCTTCCCCTAATTGATGCTATCGCTTCAAATGCTCGTTCATAAACGCTCAAAGGAGGCTTTCCAAAACTAACTACTGAAGGGGAAAGCATCTCTGAGTATTTTACAAACTTTTCTAGATCGTTATTGGCGGCCAGTAGTGCGCTAGCTTGTGAGTCATAAAGCTCCGCTAGCTGTGAGTAGTATCTTATAAAGGAAACTGCTGTCTGGAATAATAGGATTGAAATAGCTATGGCGCCGAAAGTAAAAGCCATTGACGATACAGAACTTGTCCAATCCGGTGTTTCTTGTGTGAATGGCTGTTTCGAATATGCTGTCTGAGTGCGCTCGTAAAAGCTCACTAATTGCTCAAGCTCCCGCATGTAAGCGGACCGCTCATCTATTGTGAAATTCTCTTCTTTGACGTTCTCGCCATCCATCCGTCTTCCCATGTTGATGATGTCATCGGGATAGACTTTCTCGAGAAGATCATTGGACTTGCGTAAAAATAATCCAGGGTCACGCATTTTGTTGAATGATATTTTTTCGCCAAGTGTTCTGAGTGAATATATCTCATTCTGACTCGAACTAAATACTGCCGCCACTGCAATGCTCATTAATATTAGTAGGCCTAATGCTATAAAGAGTCTTGCTGTTCTAGAGCGATTGGCTCTTCTTTTCAAGTCTTTTATCGCAGCTGCGTAGTCTAGGGTTGCATTGGGTTCCGTAACTATTTCCATGTAAATAAAACTCTAGGTAATTGAGGTGGCTGGTGTTGTCTGAGATAATCTGTAAAATCCCAACTTTATAGGCGACCGCTATGACACATGACGTATGAGTGCGAAAATAATCACGCGGACGGTTTTATTTAGAAATAAGGGCTCCACAAGAGGTGTTAGTTGCTGATTGCGGATTGTTTAGTCCCATAGCGGCGTTAAACACTTGTCCGGTCGAATGTCTGGATATGTCGAAAGCATTCAGGAATTGAACGGAGAGCTTTGGATACTGCTTGGCGCTCGATTTCCAGCCTTCGCGCAATTTCTGACTGGTTAAAACCGAGTTTCTGAAGCACAACCATTTGCTTCTTTCGGTCAGAAAATCGTGTGTCGACCATAAGGCGAGCGATATTTCTGAGCTCGGCCTCATCTGCCATCTGAACCGTCAGGCTCAGCATGTAGTGAAAGAAGTATGAGTCGACAAGCTCGTCACCTGATTTCGCTTGAGGCTTCGCTCGTATAGCGCACTGTCTGCTCAATCTCTCCAGTTCAAGGTCAAACTGCTCTACGGACCTTTTTGCTTGCCTGTACGCGGGATTCCAGCTGCCATCATGCGTCTTTGGACGATGCGTTGTGCAGTAAAGGTTGCTCAAACGTAGGTGCTCGTCGGGGTCGCGCTGACCTTCTCCAGTAGCGAAGGATGCTAGCTCGGCTTGAGTGCCACAGAACCTACAAAAGCCCTTCAAGCGCTGGTTGTTTAAGCCGCCTACAGCTTCAGATGACGGCTTCTTGCGCTTACACGCCATCACCAACTCAATCAGCGTCTCAAGCGTTGCAATAAAGCTGCGATCTTTCTTCGACTGTTGGTCGTGGCTCAAAACAAACGCGCGTAGTAATTGGCGCTGCAAGCGGATCATGGCGGGAAACCCTACCAGTTTCATGATCGCACTGAACGCCACGCCTGTACCGGCTCCGGGTATATGCCCTTGGTAGCGCGCAGGAATCTCTTTGGCGTACGCCGCTACGGCCGGGTCGATTAGCTCCTCTACCAGCCTTGCGATTGGATAGCGTTTCGAGGCCGTGGAGTAGGCGCTCCATCGGTCACGGAACTGTTCTATCGCCTCTGCAACGGTGGCGTTACACCCTTCCCAAATAGCTATGGTTGATTGTTTTTTCATGTCAACCATTTTAGCCAATCATTCCGTCGAAGCAATAGGCACCCAAAGGCACGATCAGGCACTCATTCGCAGTGACTGGTAGGGCCTAGCAATGCATACATTGAATAGAAAACTCATCGACAAAAAGACGCTCCTGACGATGATTCCACTGTGTGAGCGCACGATCTATAACTTTGAGATGAAGGGCAAGTTCCCGCGCCGAATTGCGTTGAGTAGCCGCAAGGTCGTCTGGGATTTAGCTGAGGTTGAACAGTGGATAGATACTTGCAAGGAGGGAGGCCCTGCGCGTAGGCCGGGAAGGGCGGTCTAAGCGGTGCGGGGTGCTATCCCGCAGCTTGCGCTGTTCAGTCCCGGGGACGAGGCGCAGATGTATCACGATAGTACTAGGAGCGGATTTTTCTCATTGCTCGTCGATTCTCGTGGTGGAAAGCGGCAGTCCTCTCATCGCTTGGCCGACATGCCAAAGGTGCTCAATCTGTTGGACAAAAAGATTGACACTTGGATTTCGCAGGCTGAGTTCATCCGGCCCAATCGGCGTGTCGTCAATCTGTTGCGGCTGGGGCTGCTGTTCGCTGACCTAGATACCTACCGCGTGCCCGCGCTGGCCAGCCGTAAGCCCGACGAGCTGGCCGCCTCGGTGCTGTTCCTATGCGCCGACACGGGGTTACCCGCGCCCTCGATACTGATCTACAGCGGCCGAGGCATACAGGCCAAATGGCTGCTTGAGGGTACGATACCTCGCCAAGCCTTACCTCGCTGGAACGCCTGCCAACGCTACCTTGTCGATCGCCTTACCCACGTCGGCGCCGATCCCATGGCCAAGGACGCTAGCCGCGTGCTGCGTACCGTAGAGACGGTCAACAGCAAGAGCGGTGAGGTCTGCCGCGTGGTTCACGTCCAGACGGGAACCGATGGCCAGCCAATCCGCTATAACTTCGAGTATCTGGCCGAGGCACTGCTACCGGCGGCCCGCTGGACTATCGAGCAGCAACGGCAGGAACAGGCCGAGACCCGCACCAAGAAAAAGCCTTTCCTTTTGGTGCACGGAAACAAAGCCGACAATCTGCGCGGATTCTCAGGCCGACAGCTTGCTTGGGATCGCCTCGAAGACCTGCGCAAGCTGGCCGAGCTGCGCGGCGGCGTCGGAGAAGGCAGCCGGATGCAGCACCTATTCTGGCGGCTCAACTTCCTGCTGCTGTCCGGGGCGACCAACAGCAAGCAGATGTACCACGAAGCCGCAGCGCTGGCCCGCGAACTCGATCCGCAGTGGAACAGCCGTTCCAAGGAGCTCATGACTCTGTTCAGCAAGGCTAAGGCTTTTGAATTAGGCGAACGTGTCAGCTTCGCGGGCAAGGACTACCCGCCGCTATATACGCCCAAAAATGACACGTTGATAAACCTGTTTGGGATATCCACAGATGAGCAGCGGCAGCTTAAAACCATCATCAGCTCTGAGATAACGCTAGAGCGTGATAGGGCACGGCAGGAGGCACGTAGGCGTGCCGCCGGTGCCGTCAGCCGCGAAGCCTTCCTGAAAGCGGCAGAGGGCCGCCGTGCTCAAGCCCAAGCGCTAAGAACCAGGGGGTTGAGCGTTAGGGATATAGCTGCCCAGATGGGGGTGAGCAAGTCGGCCGTAGGTCGTTATCTAGGCAGCTGAGCCAAGCGTCCCATGTCCGTCCGTATTACTAATGGCGAAGCCTCAGTGCCTTTGATGGCGACCCGTTCACCCTGATTCAGGTTGGTGACGATGGGTGTACTAAGTCCGTTGGGTAGAACCCGTGCGTATTACTGGCAAAGCCTCGACGGGTGTCCCACATCCGTCCGTATTACTAATGGCGAAGCCTCTGAGCTTTTGATCTGCGCCGTCAGAACCTGTTCTGCTGGTATGGCGGGCGCTCCGTATCTGTGTGACCCCGATGCCGGTTGATCGAGGTATTCGCGCGACATAAGCCCCCGGTGCCGAGGGCACTTTAATGGCTTGCGGCAAGTGTGATAGGGCGAGCTGAGACAGGTCCGTGCGTATTACTAGGTGGCTGTGAATCGGAGCTCCCTCGTATTGGGGGAGTCTGAAAAAGAAAACCCCGCACTCAAGCAGGGTTCTGTGTGGTCAGCGATTGCCGTGATCCTTCCGTCTCTGAGCCTCCTGCGCAACTCGTATAGCTGTCAGAACTTGCTGGTTCAACGCGACACTATTTTTACTTCCTAGCAGTGGTAGGCGATTCAAGGCTTGTGCTCCGCAAAACATCCGATAGGAAGCTGACATGGCAAATGGACTTAACCGAAGCTGCAAAGCAGTCCATTGTTGATCCAGCCTATCGAGCAATGGTCCATGGCCTTTGCTCCGTAGCCACTTACCGAGCGCCCACAAGGCGATTGCGGAGGTTGATGCGAACACGGCGAATCCTGCGAACTTCAAAATTGCCATCATGGTTGTTTCTCCGGTTGGTCGTTGCTTGAGGCCATTCCTGGCACATTTAGCGATGTCAGTTGGCCGGGGGCGGGATTGCTTTCATAGGCCGGACGGATAAGGTTGGACTCTGCTTCTGCAGCATCTCCGCTTTTGGGCTGAACGGTGGTATTGGACTCATCAGAAGCTGGTGATGAAGAGCCGGCACCAAGAGAAAAAGAGTGCGCGTTTTCCATGCCCGGCACGGCCATTGAGGCCATCACCCCGAGTGCCTTCGCTCCGCCATTGGCTGCTTGGGAAAGGGCGCTGCCGGAACTGACGACGCTCCCTTGCTGTGTCGCTTGTTGGTCTTTGTCATTGCTGCCCTGGGCGTTTTTTCCAGCCTGCTCGATGGCCTGCTTAGCGCTGCTCGCCATTTGTTGTGGGGCCGCGCTGCCGCCTACTCGAGCACCGGACGCCGCTGCTCCTTTGGCTGCTGCTTGTCCGCCCGTGTTCGCACCGATGCCAGCGGTTGCACCGCCACTGGAGGCGCTCGCCGCAGGCGCACCGGCAAAGCTGGAGTTGATCGAGGTGGCCAGACCGCCGCCAGCCCCACTGGCTCCGGCGGCAACGCCAGTCCCAGAAGCACCGAGAGCACCAGCTGCAGGAGCGGCAGCCCCAGCCGTGGCGATAGTGGCCGCAGCAGCTGCCGCCCCGGCAGCACCAGCCACTGCCATCCCACCAATGGCCGAGCCGCCGCCCATTGACGTGCCGCTAATCATGCCGCCGATTAGGTCAGGAATCGTCTTCGTAAGGTAGCAGCACACTAAGGCTAAACCGACCATTGTCATCAATGAGGCTTCGTCGTTGGTGTAGGCAGCTAACCATTCTTTGGCCGACTGTACGATCAGACCGACGATCAGAGTCAAGACGAACAACTTCGCGCCGATTGCCACGGTGAACCGCATGGGCGCAATCGCGAAATCGCGTGTCCATTGCGAGCCGCCAAAACCGTAGAACAGCACTGACGCGTTGATGATTACGTAGGCCTCTACGAGCGTCACAAACATAAACGCTGCGATAAAGGCGAAGCACGCCAAGACCAGTACTGCGCATACTGCGATCAGAACTCCTTTGCCCGGAGAGAACACTGAAATACCCTTCACCATAGTGCGGCCGAAGTCTAGGGCTACCGCGAGCATATCGCCGGGTTCTAACGCTCGGCCAAGACCGCTCGCCGATGCGGCCGCGTCGCGGAAACTGTCAACAATGGCTGTCGACCATTCCACGGAGTAGGTCATTACCGCCAGGAAGAAACCGATCACCATGATGAAACGCAGCAGCTCTCCGACTATCTCGCCCAAGTCAGCTTGTTTCATGACCAGAGGCATAAACGTCCAGATGAACTGGATGGTGGCGAGCAGCCAAAATAATCTTATGGCGTAGTCGTACAACTTTCCTGACCACTGGTGAGATTGCTGCAAAACAAGATCTAGCAGGCCCTGAACCGAGGTGTCGGCATGGGCCAGGTCTGTTGCAGCCATCGCATTTCCGGCCAAGAGCATGCTTGCTAGGGCAATAAACAACAGCAGGCGACGTTCCATAATCAGTACCCCTTAACGCCGCCGCGCGAGTTAGGACGTGCCTCAAAATCAGCATCTGCGTCATGCAGCTTTCTCTGTTGCTCAGACGCTACTGCACAGTCGCTATCGCTTTGAATGACCACAGTGACAACTGAGCCCAATATCGCGGCCCCGGCGCAAATGAGGGTCATTAGCCATTTCGAGATAACCATCCTCAGTACCCCTTCACACCGCCGCGTTTACTTTCACGCGATTCAAATTGCTGCTCGGCTGCTTCGCTAGCGGCTTTTCGGTCGCCCTGCTGAGCTATGTAATTGCCCTGCATATTGATTTGCGTGGCCACCAGATCGCGTAGCTTTTGCAGTTGCTGCACGTTCTGCGAGGCTATTTCGTTACCCGCCTGAATGGCTTGCATCCGTCCTGCGGCGCTTTGTGAGCGTGCCACCATGCGGTTGAGCAGGGCGTCTTCCGACTGGAAAGTGCTGGTGTTGAGGTTCGCAGCTTCCATTGCTGCTTTGGCGTTGTCGCGGCTTTGCTTCGACCATTCTTTATAACGATCCCGTATCGGAGCTTCTGCCGAGTTTGCCACTTGTTGAAGGTAGGATTCGAAGCCTGGAAACGCAGCATTGAACTGTGCATCCATGTTCTCAATTTGACGGCCCAGCGCCTGCGAACGCTGATAAATATTGACCACGCTTTTAAGGTCGGCAGCGATGCTCCCAAACATCGAGTTGGGTAGCCCAGTGCCTTGTGTGACCATGTTTTGGTACTGCTGTATCTGAGTTTGAAGTTGCTCTGCCGTATTTAGTGCTGTGTTGACCTGTTCGGCATACTCAAACATCTGTTGATAAAACGTCGAGCAGTTTGCGCAGTAGATGGCGTAAGCAGGGGAGGGCGCAGTGTATATACCCACTCCGACGAGTGTACTCGCCAGCGCGATAGCAAGCCTTACGTTTCGACCTGACTTTCGGGAAGCATAAGTCAAAGGTTTTCCTGGTTCCAGCTCCATATCGGATTCCTCATCTGTGACGCTCGAGTTTTGATTATTCACTGATATGCAGAGGTTATAAATATGCGGATAGTTTTCTATCCGCCTTCACTCGCTTGAAAAGTCCCGAAAGTGTACCGAAATCAACAGAGGGGAGGCGCCCTTGGTCTGCGTTCTTAATTGCGTGTGACAGTGTTTAATTAAGGCAATTTAGTGCAATTTAGCGAAATTCAACGCAACTCAAGGCAACTCAAGGCAGCTCAGGTATAAAAGCTTGAGTTTGAGAGGATTTTTGGCGGTGTAATGCTGTAAGGAATCGAAGTTGTCTTAAATTTATTTGAGCTGCGTTTATTCGGACGGCAAGATGTGTGTTGTACGGGTACGGGCAAGCCCGCGCCCATCCAACCCTGCCCCTTATTCGCCTTCGGCTCAACGGAATCTTGCTCTGCGAGGCCACAGCTGCTGCCGCGCTTTAAAGCTGAAAGCAACAAGAAGGAGCACAAGCCATGACAGATGACACCAAAAGAAAGGCCACGCCCCGACGACGTGGGAAACCGATAGAGGTGTGGGTGACGGACGGAGAAAAAGTCGTGATCACTGAGCGAGCCGAAGAGGCGGGCATGTCCCGCTCGGGCTATCTGCGGGCGTTGGGTTTGAATACGCCCATTCATTCAGTCGTCGACCTGAAGGCGGTAGCTGATCTAGGCAAGATCAGTGGCGACTTGGGACGTGTTGCTGGCTTGTTGAAGCTCTGGCTCTCGGAGAAAAACGGTCAGGGAGCAAGCTCGGTCGAGATCGAGCGGATGATGATTGAGTTTCGTGAGCTGCAAGCGGGGATTCGGGAAAAAATGAGCGCCGTCGTTTTTGCCCGAAAAGCGTGACGCTGACACCTGCAATCCTTTGGATTGCAATCCAATTCAGGGATGGCAGTTGCTAGAATTGCGTCTTGCCTGACCATCGCCCGAGGACTTTTTTTGCAGCCTCTCGCGAGCAGCTACTATCAGGATGGCACAGAGGGCCGACGATGCTAGCTTGGGTGTGACGAAGTGCTTGCTCACGGTGCCGCTGCAGGGAGAAAGGCGATGTTCGAAGAAACAGTCCGCGCATTAACAAAGCTTGGCGAAGAAAGCTCTACCGTTGCGATCTCAGCAGATGATGACAACTACTTTGATCGAGAGTGCCCCGCGCCAGAATGCTTAGCCCAGTTTAAGGTTCTGATGGCAGATTGGGAGGACAAGGTTAGGGACGAAGAAGTCTTTTGTCCGTTTTGTGGCCATACCGCTGATGCTCAGAGTTGGTGGACGCAGGAACAGCTCAATCATGCTCGGGACGTTGCTCTAGCGAAGGTTCAAGCGGCGTTAGGTGGTGCACTTCGCCTTGATGCGCAGAGATTTAATCAGAGGCAGCCCAAGGGTGGATTCATCTCGATGAGCTTGAAGGTGGACAGCAGACCTGAGCATGTCCCGATCCCCTATGCCGCGGCAGCACCCATGCGTCTCAAAATCACCTGTAGTGATTGTGGGTGTCGGTATGCCGTTGTTGGAGCGGCGTATTTTTGTCCGTCTTGCGGGGCAAACGCTGCGGAGCTTGTCTTCGACCTCACGGCCCAGGGCATTCGGCAGTCGCTTGAAGCAGTTGACGCCATCAGAGCTGCCATTACAGATGCAGACACTGCTGAGAACACGTGCCGTCTGATCGTTGAGAGCGCTTTGCAGAACGCAGTGACGGCATTTCAGAGGGTTGCAGAAGCGCTTCACGCGCGCATAGCGCCGACAACGAGGGCCCGGCGCAACGCATTTCAGAATCTTGCCGAGGGGTCAGCTCTTTGGGCTGACGCTACTGGAGGCGGGTACGACAAGCATCTCAAGTCACTCGAGATGGGACAACTGATAACGGCCTTTCAGCAGCGACATCTGCTTGCTCATACGCAGGGTGTCGTCGATGATGATTACATTCGGAAAACTGGTGACACACGGTATAAATCTGGGCAGCGGTTGGTGATCAAGCGCGAGGCTGTGGCTGAAGCTCTTAATTTGGTCGAGCAATTGACGAATGGCATCCGTCAGGACGCCAAGGAGAAAGGTTGAGCTCATGAACAGTTGGTTTTGGTCAAAAGCGGCTGCTCGATCCTAAAAATAAATGCGTCTCCTTTTTTCGATGATAATTTGCGTGATGGTGGTTACGGAACATTGGTTGCGCGTCCGGTAGATTGCCGGAACAAGGAGAAGTTATGGAGAATCTAACAAGGAATCAACATTTTATCTCTCAGTCTGAGCAACGTAGTAATTCCATAGACGAGAGCAGGCCAAAGGAAAAGCAGCGAATCTACAAATTTGAAATAGCAGATCGAGAAAATAGCGTTGTTCGTCTAACAAATGTTGAAGGCGTCAGAATAAAGAAGAATCTCTCTTTTGATGATCTCTTTAGCTTTGATGTAAAAAACCCATCTCTCAGAAAAAATTTAGAGAGTTTTTTTCATAGGTTTGAAGTGGGTCTGGCTCCAGCCGCTGATCTTCTTGTTTCTGAGTCAAAAGTCAATTCTGGAAGCGATGTTTTGAAGCGCGCCGCTGAACAAGTTTTCAAGGCAAAGTTCATGGGGTGGATAAGAAATCCATATTCTATTGCTCGAACTATTGATATGTATAAGGGGCTGATAGGAATGTATCCAACTGATCCTCTGTTGCTAGCCGACTTCTGCGAAATACGCAGGGGAATAAAGCCCCACCTAGCTGGTGTTTGTGCAGAGTTTGGGGTGACGAGTGATCAGTACTTCCAGTGGCTGGAAATTCTTTTTCTGGCGCTGATGATCCCACCTGGCGGCACAAAAAGTATTTTGGAATCGTCCGTTGAGAAGATTATTGAGTCAAAAGGTCACATGGGCCATGTGATAGTGGCAACCTTTGATGACATTGCTGGTTGCCGAGTCGCTATACCTGATACTGGTTACCTTCAAGGAACTCAGGATCCAAATCATAATATGTTTCTCTTTAATTTGAGTCGGAGTGCATTTGCTTCCTTTAATGTTGTGGACCTATCAAGGCAGACTCTTGTAGAGGTCCCGCCGCAGATGAGGGGGCAAGTGGAGTCGTTCAATATGAAATTCTCGGCACAGCATCATCACAATAACATGATATTACTTGAGCGGTTTAACGTGCTTGCCGCGTATCAGGCCCATTCTCATATTTTCTGTGCCGACCCCCAGGTCTATGGAGTTACCACTATTCAATGAGTGCTCTTGCTTTACGCTGGGTTAGTTTGTACCTATTAGAGGTTTATCCACCCCAGTGTCGGGTCGCAATCAAAATTACGACCGATACGCTGTTGCGCACAAACTCACTAGCGAATGCCTAAGGGACATTTATGGGCTAAGCCGGATGGTTAATCTTTACTTTTGGAGCTTGAAGGCAATATAGCGACCACCCGGGCTCGGCAATCAGATTGCTTGCTGCCACCTACAAGAAAAGGGAACGCATTTATTTCTAAGATTAAGTCTGCCCTTCTAGCCGGTGGCATACCTTCGCGAGGGGCAACTACAGGCTAAGAGCAGCCCGTTGGCTGCTGGCAAAGAATTTTCATGTTAGCCCTGAGCGCACATTGAGCACTTTCTCGTAGACAGATCCACTACCAAGTGCTCACATTTCTCACAGGGGGTCTGCGAAATTACTGCAACATGACCGCAGACAAAACATTTCGCCTCGCTACCGGGGTTTGTTGTTAGTTGCAGGGTTTTGACATAGGAGTCTATCCATTTGCAATCAAAGAATTCATTTTGTGAAAATGCCTTGTAGCATGCAGGGCATACATCTGAGCGCATACGTTTATCGTATCCAAAAAAACGCTTCGTGTAAGAAGGTGCCAGATATTTTATAACTAAAGAAAGCTCCCTATGAATTGTCAAATGTATAGATGAGTCGTTTTGCTCGTCTTCATCGATTAAAATTCCCTCGCCATGCTCGGGCGAACGGTTTAGATAACTGATTCTGGATTTTATCCAGCAATTTTCGCCTACGAGGTATTCGTGGCATTCCAGTATTGATCGGGCGAGGCGTCCTGGTTCAACGGAAAGGCTCTTGTCAACTGTATGCATGATTTTATTCCGCATAGTACGCATTTCGCTAAACCATTGTTTGAACTCATCGGGCAGCCTGTCGGACGAGAAGCTGTTGTGGATTTTCAATAAATCCTGTGCGTCAAGCGTCCTGAACTCGCTGAAGCTTATGTCAATAGTTTCACTTTTGCTGGGTAAAGAGCGAGGGTCTAATGAGATCAAGAGGTAAGGAGAAATAGCTAATATTTTGGCTTTTAAGTAAAATTCTACCGCATGCTGTACCATCGCTAGGGCGGATGTAAGTTCAGGCTTTGCATACGTCCAGAACTTATCCAAGGTATTTTGCTTCGACCCCAGATCTTCAAATACCTCATGATTTTCAAGTAGTTTTGTTAAGCTATTCCATGCGCTGTTGATTAGGTTCTCGGCGGATGTATAAAAGTCGCTCGATTCAGGGATGTCAATTAGCATTTCAGTGCGACCTTCACTTGGGTAGTAGCTAAGAATTGCAAGCCATTATCTTTTTTATGCGTTATAAATAAGCTAGTAGCGCAACGGGGGGGCAAGTTTTTCATATGGCGGTTGCTTAAAGGATTTCAAATTAGCCAGTGCAATTTCCTGTCTGGGGATCATTAATAGATCGCCATAGCATGATTTTCAGTCCTCACCCCCAGAATTAGCTTTGGGTAAGCGCTCGCCGTTCAAAATCCCACGATGTCTGGTTGACATCTAACTTGTATATATGGCGTTCAGGCTGAAATATGTCAGAAAAATCAGGATCATCCATATAAGTGCTCCTTGCCCCTAGGTACACCTCACGAATCGGCACTTTGTGGCTGTACAGGTACAGCTCGCGGGCATTGTCGTTACTGGCCGTGACAAAATAACCAGGCTCGAAGTCCACGTCAGGAAGCTCGTGTGGCTCAAGATTCCGGGTGAGCATATAAAATGAACGAAGTGGGTCAGCTTGGTCGTCCTCCACGGTATGCGTCCAGTCCATCACCTTTTTGACTACTCGCACCTCCTCTTCGTAAACCCAGCTAGCATGCTTTGTTAAGAAGAGCCGCCTGGCCAAGGCTCGGTCAGCAGCCACTTCGAATCCCATAGCGTGTTGATACACCCCATTCAGCGCCTCCATGCTTTCAGGATTGAGAGCAAATGGTGTCTTTGTATTTGTGTACAGAACATCGCCTGAATCAACCGTGATTAGGTTGTATTCCGGCGAATTGAGAAATGGGCCTGAGGTATCGTAACCAATTACAAAACCCTTGTGCTGATCGGCGTAGTGGGCCCACATCAGTGGGTTAAACGCGCTGCGTGTTAAGCAAAGAACAGCTACCTGATCCTTTAGCTGGTCAATCCTTATTTTGAGCGTTTCCTGCTTGTTCGCCGGCCCGACGCTGTTGGACAGCGCGGTAAGCTCGAAAGGGTCGTTGAAGAATTCGGGTTTTCGAAATCCCAAATTCTGACTTTTAAGAGCGGCTTTGCCACCGGCGCAGCCGTAGTACTTGTAGAGGATCGTCACGCGCAGCTCCTTTTCGCGATTTCATGTGATCTTAGCGACTCTCTCTGCCATCGTCTCTTCTTCTAAGGCTTCTGTTTGTCGCAGCTGGTGCAGAATTGACGAAGCTGCCGACACGTTGCTCACCCAAGCTTCTACTTCGTAAAGCGTTGGTAGGTCTGACTTTGGGCTGAATGCTTTGCCGCTGCCAAGGTAATGGTGGCATCGTACCTAGCGGCCAATACGGCTTAGCATTAGCGACCACTGTAGGTGACTGAGCAATCGCGCAGCTGGAGTCAGCGAGAGTCGGACGGTTTTGTAGTGGCCTGAACAGGCTATTCTTGACGTTTCAGGGCATCCAAGAACTAGGGGCGATTGATGAAAGACCGTGGTCACGATGTGGCGATGGCAGAGCTTTTCCGGGCTGATCCGGCGTATGCGGCTGAGCTGCTGGCCGAGGTTGTTCGTAATGGTGATGCGGAAGAGTTGGCCATCCTAGAGCGGCAGCTATTGGCTACCTTTGCCATGAAAGAGGCAAACCCTGCTTCTTGAGCGTGTTGTGGTGCCATCATGGTATTTTAAATGGTCTTTCAATTTTTTAATCTCTGTATGCGCCGGTTTATAAGGTCTTAAGTGATCAATTGATAATAGAGTGGGAGTGATCCCGCGTCCGGCACTGCCCGGCACGATCTAGCAAAAAAAGCCCTGAAGCCCGCGTAATTGCGGGCTTTTGGCTTTTTGGGTCTGGCAAGTACAGGCAATGTTTCCCAGCATCAGCATGATTGTTCGGCATGGTGCGGGATACCAGCTGGATCCGGCGTAATCAAGACGCTCAGTTGGAGAAAACCGCTGACCACCTGTCACCGAACAACGCGATAGCCAAGCCTGCGAGCATCACCACCGCCCCAGCCAACTTGATGGCAGACACTGGCCTTTCCAATGCCCCCATCAAGCCGAAATGATCGATGACCAGTGATGAAACGATTTGCCCGGCGATAGCGAGGCCGAGCAGGGCGGACAGGCCTATCTTCGGTGCAAGCACCACATAGCTAAGCAGCGCACTCGCCCCCAGCAAACCGCCCAGCAGGCTCCAAAGGGGCTGGGCAGGAATCGCGGCCAGTGAGGCCGCTATTCCTCCGCGCATCAATGCGTAAATGCACAGGCACACTGCGCCGGCAGTGAACGAGAACAGTGCCGCCGCAACGGAGTCTCCACCTACACCTTTAGCGAGCTGGCCGTTGAGTGTGGTCTGCAGGGTAATGCCGAGCCCCGCAGCGATGGCCAACACATAGTAGGCTACGTTCATCTCGTGCCCTCTTAGTTGGCTGAGTCGAGCGGGAGGAACGTCTCGGCAAACATATCCGGCGCATAGCCTGCTGCAGCGAACAGATGCTCACGTGACTCATCGATCGCCGCACGCAGCCTCTCACTGTCCACACCCAATACTTTGCCGTCGCGTTTGACGATTCGCCCGCCAATCATGACCGTATCGACATTGCTGCGCTCGGCGGCATGTACCACGGTGCCGAAGGCATTACCTACAGGATAGAGGTTGATGTCCTGTGCGTTGATCAGGATCAGGTCTGCCTGTTTGCCCGCAACCAGGCTACCGACTTTGTCCTGCAAGCCGGCACAGAAGGCGCCGTCGATAGTCGCGGATTTGAGCAGACTGTGGGCGGGCAGCGTCACCACCGGATGATGGTCCTCACCGCAGCAACGCTGCTGGTGCATGCCCATGACACGTTGCAGGTAGAACGCCACCCGCATTTCCATGAACATGTCGCCGCTGTAGGAGGTTTCGTTGTCAACACTCAGTCCCGGGCTGATGCCGTGACGCTGGGCCGACTGCATGGCGAACATTCCATCTTCAATGCCGTAATGGGCATCTGAGCGTGGGCATACGTTGACTTGCACCCCAGCTTCGCGAAGGATTTCCCAGCCGGCGTCCGGCAGCGCGGTGCAGTGGTTGAAGATGTTATCGGATCGCAGCAGACCTTTACGATGCAATTCTGGCAATTGCGCCGCCATGCCCCCACCAAAAAACTCGGTGATGATCGGCAGCCCCAGGCGTCTGGCTTCAGCCCACAGCTCAGGTTCCAGCTGCGCCATCACCGCCAGCGAAAGCAACGGGTTATCACCGTGCTTGATGTATTTTTCCTGCAAACGCTCCAGGTTGCCCGGCCAGTGGGCTTTATCCCACTCACCCGCCACCGGCGCCCCGGAGGCATGTACGGCGCGTATACCTGCATCAAGCAGCGCCTCGACGGCGGCGTCGGAGTGTGCACCGGTGCGGCTGTTATGCGAGTTGTCCACCAAGGTCGTGATGCCGGCATCGATGCACCCTAACGCACTCAGCAAGTTGCCGATGTACATGTCCGCCGGGCGATAGTATTTGGCGAACGAGAAGTGAGTGGCGTTGCAGTAGTCCTCCAATGTGGCTGCGTTGGGATTGATCCGGCGCAGTTGCCCTTCCCACGAGTGGCGGTGCGTGTCGACCATGCCGGGCATGGCGATCATGCCGGATGCATCGATCACCATAGCGTCGCCAACTTCGAGATGTTCACCAATGGCCTTGATGGTGCTGCCTTCGATGAGAATGTCGCCGCGTACCAGATTGCCGATGTCGCCATCCATACTCAGTACAGTGGCGCCTTGGATGAGTGTGCGGGCAACCGGTGCGGTCTGCGCCTGTACGATGCCGCGATTGTATTCAGCCATTGAGGTACACCTCTTCAAATGTGATTGCAAGAAAGGTACGCAAGGCAACACTGCGGGAAAAAGATGGATAAACTGTTTTTATTATTCAATTTGCACGAATAATAAGGCCGTCCCTGATCACTGTTTGAGGTTATTAACCGTCGTGGATCGAATTCAGGCGATGCAGATTTTCGTACGCGTAGCGCAAGCGGGAAGCTTTACCCAAGCGGCGCAGACGCTCTCCTTACCCGCTTCGACTGTGACCAGCAGTGTCAAGAACCTGGAAAAGTACTTGCAGGTGCGTCTGCTCAACCGAACGACGCGGCGGGTCAGCCTTACACCTGAAGGCGCACAATACCTGGCGCAATGCCGGGAGATTCTTGAACTGATCGAACACACGGAGAGCAGCCTGGCGGATTCCGTAAAACGGCCGCAGGGGCGTTTGCGCGTCGACATGCCTGGTGGCGTTGCGCACTCCATTGTCATGCCGAACCTGCGCGACTTTTATCGGCGCTATCCGGATATCTATCTGATGATCGGCGTGAACGATCGACAGGTTGATCTGCTTCAGGAGGGTATCGATTGCGTTATTCGTACAGGTGAGCTCCATGACTCAACCTTGGTTGCGCGCCCACTCGGCCGATTTCGTTGGGTGACCTGTGCGTCAGCCGCCTACCTCAAGGAAAACGGTATTCCGCAAACACCCCATGACTTATCGCACCACCGAGCTATTCACTACTTTTCGGGTGGCGCGAAACACGCAGGTGAAATGCGCTTCGCACGCGATACGGAAAAGATCTCGGTTTTGGTAAGCGGTACGGCCGCCGTCAACGAGACCGGGCTCTACATCAAAATGTGCCTTGATGGGTTCGGGTTGATTCAGCTCGCCGAGAACGTGGTGAGCGAGCACCTGCAGCAAGGGCGGTTGATTGAAGTGCTCGCCGATTGGCAGCCGGCTCCGGTGCAGGTGAGCCTGCTATACCCACACCAGCGATTTCTTTCGCCCGCTGTGAGTTCGTTCGCTGATTGGATAGCTGGGCTGATCGGAAACAAATGAGTGATTGCCCCTTCACAGTACCCTGAGTCCTGCAGTCGTCTTGCCGAGTTGCTGCTTTGCCCGCTATGGGAGGCTCGAGCTACGGTCTCGAGAACGTATTCTGAATCTGCCGGGCTCAGGCAGATGACATGCAGTGGGCGGTGCCGGCAGTTAGCTTCATTGGCAGCGGTAGTTTGTCCGAGCCCTATTCAGAATGGAAAGGGCCGCTTAGCGACCCTGTTCACGTATACCTGGCAGCGCCTGATCGCTGAGCGGTAGGCTAGCGCCCTCAACGCCTGACGGTCAGGCCCTAGGCCCTAACGACCACCTCGACTCAACCCACCCAGCCGCGCCGAAATCGACTGCATCCCCTTGCCCAATTCCCTGAGCGCACTTGCATCCCGGGCACCTTCCTCGCTGGCCGCATGGATCCGTACCGCCAGCTCGTTGATTTCCTGCGTTACGTGGCTCTGCTCCTGGGCGGCAACTGCAATCTGCTGGGCGCGCTGGACGATGTCGTCGAAACTGCCCACTGTGGTGCCCAGGGTAGTGGCCACGCCCACGGCCTGCTGCACCGACTCGCGGGTGCGCTGCGCGCCGTTCTGCATGGTGGTGACGGCAGCGTTCGATGCCTCGCGTAGCTGAGTGATCATTTCCTGGATTTCGTTGGCAGACGTCTGCGTGCGGCCGGCAAGCGTGCGCACCTCATCGGCTACCACCGCAAAGCCGCGACCTTGTTCGCCAGCGCGTGCGGCCTCGATGGCAGCGTTGAGCGCCAAGAGGTTGGTCTGCTGGGAGATCGACTTGATCACCTCCAGCACGCCGCCTACGCGCTCGATGTCTTCGCCCAGCTGGGTGATCGCGGTGGCCGCGCCCGAGATGTCGGTCGCCAGGCTTTCGATGGATTCACCGTTGCGGTTGACCTGGTCCTGACTCTTCTGCGCTTCGACCAATGAGCTGCGGGCCGTGTCCGAGCAGTCCGTGGTGTTGCGCGCGACCTCATTGGCGCTGGCCGACATTTCGGTGATGGCGGTAGCGAGCAGGGTGTTGTCGACCCGTTGCGCCTCCGCCCGATCGGCCAGGCCGGTGGACAGTTGCGCCAGCTCGTTGGCTCGCTCTTCCAGTGACACCGATTCCTCGGCAATGTGACGGAGCATGGCCTGCAGAGAGCCTGCGTACTGGTTGACGGCCGTGCGCAGCGCGCCCAGTTCGTCATTGCCCATAATTTCCAGTTGAGCACCCGCCTGGCCGCCTTGACCCAGGCTCTCGATTTGCGCCGTGGTTTCCTCGATCTGGGTGAGCAGCCGTTTGCCAGCCAGCCATGCCAGCCCCAGCAAAACGGCCAGCAATGGCAGCAGGAACAGCAGGATCTGGCCTGTGAGCTTGTTCGCCAGGCCGACCACACGGGCCTCGGGGGTGACCAGGCCAATGCGCCAGCCCGTACCTTCCATGGTGGCCAAGGTGACGTAGGCCGGCCCATCGAGGCGCGCATCGTTATCCAGGTAGAGGGTGGTGGTGCCAGCCGGCTTGCTCGCCAGGCTATCGGCCACTGGCTTGAACCACGGTTGTTCCTGGCTCAGGCCAGTAATGGTCGGCAAGCCCTTGGCGCTCTTTGCATCGGGGAAGAACAGCAAATTACCGGACGCGTCCACCGCAAAGGCGTAGCCACCGGTGACATTGCCGTTGGCCTTGAGGAAGGCGGCAAGACCGTCGAGCTTCAGGTCAATGGTGGCGACCCCGGCAAACGCGCCCTGGGCGTGGTAGGGCACGCTGCAGGTCGTCATGGCTACGCCGCTGACCGGGTCCTGGTACCCGTCCGACCAGACACAGCGACCCAAGGGCGCGGCTTTGGCGCCGGTGTACCACGACTCAGCCTGATACGGCGCCGTTTGCGCAGCGTTGTACTCGTCCGAGTAATCCAAGCCGTTGCTGGCGTTGCGTGCCCAGAAGAAACTGCGGCGTTCGGTACCAGCAACGAAGCCGTTGGGCTCTGGCCACAGCCCGCCGCCTGCGATGGCGGTATCGCCTTGGCTGTCGATCACGTTGGGCAGGCTGGCCTTGATCAGGTTTTCATCGTGGGGCAGGGTCTCGGCCAGGTGCGCCATGGCCGTTGCGGTGCCCTCGATGCGGTTCACCTGCATGGCCAGCTGGCGGGTGATGGCGCTGGCCGACTGTTCGGCCGCCTCGGTGCCGGCTGCCACCAACTCAGGTTTGCCGCCCAGGGTCATGACCGAATAGATCGCCAAGGCGGTGAGTGCCAGCAACGTCAGGATTCCCAGGGTCATGCGCCCGGAGATGCGATTGGGAAGTAGCGACATGCTGAAGCTCCACAAAATTTAGGTTGGCTCTCAATGATTACGGCAGCCCAGCCCGATAGTTGAGGTGCTACATCATGTTTCGCATGAGCGGACGACCGATGGCGACAAAAAGGCGATGAATCGAGGGGGAATCAGCCAAATCCGCGCACACCTTCTGATGTGCATGAAGCATCGTCATCCTCTCAAACGATAAACGCTGTCCCGGCCGTCTTCCGTCAATGGCGTATTGAGCACCCTTCCTGCTATCGGCAAACCCTGCGCCCATCCCGCAGCCAATACCTGCACGTCCCGCGCTGGGTCGCACGCACTGACCCTCGCATCACGCAACCGACACGTCTCGGCGTCCGTCGCGAACAAGGCACGCGCAAAGCCCCGGCCCTGTTCCGAAAGCCGTGCGGTCTTAGGGGCGCGCATCGTGGTAAATACCTCAAAAGCCTCGGTGGGTTCGTTGCCGGCAACGGCCAGGCAGCGAGCCAGGTGCCAGGCGTCTTCCAGGGCCTGGCAAGCGCCTTGCCCGGAGGTGGGCAATGGCGCATGCGCGGCGTCGCCGATCAACAGCACGTTCGCGCGGCTCCACGTGTGCAGCGGTTCCAGGTCGTGGACCGCGATACGCCGGATGGCCTGTTCGGGGGTTGCCCGAATGATGCGTGAAACGGGCTCGGGCCATTGGGCGAACCTGTGCTCGACCTGCGCCCGATCATCGGCTTGGCCAGCCCCTTCGTTCAACGGGCATGCTTGCGCTGCGGCCCAATACACCAGGTCCGGTCGAACTGCCACCGCACCAAAGCGCTGCCCCGTTCCCCAGTAATCCTGGATCGACACATCGTCCACCAGCGCCCCCGACCCTTGTGCCACACCGATCCAGTTCACGAACCCTTGATAGCGCGGGGTGTTGTCACCCGCGACGAACTGGCGCGTCACCGAGGCCATGCGTCCGTCTGCACCGATCAGCACGTCCGGGCAGATGCGTGTACCAGTGTCGAAGCGGGCCACCGCCTTGCCCTGGGCATCCAGGTCGATGGCCATTGCCTGGTACCCGAATTCGACTGCAATCCCCATCCGTCGTGCATGGGCGAGCAACACATCCTGCAAATCCCGGCGCAGCACCGTAACGGTGGGGTAGCCCATGGTTCGGTCCAGCAATTCGATGTCCAGGCCTCCCAACGCATTGCCGGCTGCATCGTATCGGCGCATGGCAAGGGGCCTGCCGCCAACGGCCTGGATGTCCTGCAACACGCCGAGCTGCTCCAGCACGAAGCTGGCATTGGGCCAAAGCGTCACGCCGGCGCCTCCGGCTGCTGGCACCCTACGACGCTCAAAGACCCGCGGGCTGAAGCCCTGCTTGCGCAACGCCAACGCTGCGCTCAGCCCTGCAATGCCTGCACCCACTATCGCAATGTCCACGTGCCAGTTCTCCTTGTTTCATCCGCTGCCCCGCGCCAGGTCAGCGGACGCGTGGGGTAAAGAACCATCGTAGATTTCCCCGTTCCAGATCACTAGCGTGCAAAAATGGGACGTTTTCATACCTCAGGTGGGATAGTCAGTGCGCAATGAACTGGATCTGAATGCAGTCCGTGTCTATGCAGCAGTGGTGGATGAGCAGAGCTTCGTCGGCGCCTCGCGTGTGTTGGCCATGCCGTCTTCGAATGTCAGTCGCCATGTCGCTTCACTGGAGCGACAGCTCGGTACGCGCCTGCTTGAGCGCAGCACCCGGCATCTGCGCATGACCGAAGCGGGGCGGCTGTTGTACGCGCGAGCCAAGCCCTTGCTCGACGCCTTGTGCTGCACCCAGGAAGAACTCGGTGCTGTACAGCGCGAGCTGCGCGGGCCACTGAAACTGTGCATGCCAGGTGAGGCCCCCAGGCTATTGGCGCCCATCCTGGCCGAATTCTGCAGCCTGCACCCTGGCATCGAGCTTGAGTGCGATACCCGGGTGACTGGGCTGCAAGTGCTGCGTGAGGACGTGGACCTGTGCATCCTCTTTCACCGTGGCCGCCAGGACGACAGTGAGTTCATCACCTGCCAGCTCGCCTGCTTGCCGAGCATTGTGGTCGCTGCCCCGTCTCTGCTCGCGCGCACGGGTATCCCGCAGCACGTGCGAGCGTTGAAGTCGCTGCCTTGCATCACCACGCTCAGCGCGCTCGGAGGTCAGCCCTGGCAGTTTCAAGGCGCCAGGGGCGAAACCGTCAAGGTGCCGGTGCGCAGCCGTTACCGCGTCAACAGCGGTGAGTTGGCCGTGGCAGGCGCGCGGCAGGGGATAGGCTTTGCCATTGTGGCGGCTCATCCCTGCCAGGACGATCTGACGGCTGGCCGGTTGCAGGAGGTGGTGCTGGACCTGTGCCCGGCACCCTTGCAGTTGCTGGCGGCATACAGCCACCGCCATTCAGTGACGGCGCGGGTGCGAGCCCTGCTGGCGTTCATGCAGGAGCGGTTGGAGGCGTTGCACAGCTCGCCAAGCGGTTCTACCAGCGCTTGATCAAGGCTAGAAGCGCGGTTACATCGGCAGGCTGTCACGGCCCAAAGCGCGGCCAGTCAGATCGCCTGCACCCTGGCCGATTGCTCGGCCTCAAGCCACGCCCCGATCGCGTTGGGGCGCATTGGCTTGGAGAACAGGTAGCCTTGTGCCCATGTGCAGCCCAGGGCCTTCAAAGTGCTGAGTTCTGCTGCGGTTTCCACGCCCTCGACGATGCATTCCAGTTGCATGTCCTGGCACAGCGCAATCAGCGACTTGACGATTTTCAAGCTGGCCGGGTTGAGCTGGATGCCGGTAACGAAGGTGCGGTCCACCTTCAGCTTGGTCAGCGACAACGCATGGATCTGGCTGAGGCTGGAGTAACCGGTGCCAAAGTCGTCCAGGGAAATGCCGCAGCCCAGCTCACGCAGGCGGCTGATGGCGCGCTGGGCCTGCGGCAGGTCCTGGATGGCCGCGGTTTCGGTGATTTCCAGGTCCAGGCACGTAGGGTCGAACCGGCTGCTCTTGATCAGCTCGACGATCTGCTGGGCGGCCTCTTCCGAGCCACAGTCATGGGTGGAGAGGTTGAAGGACAGGCGCATGCCTGCTGGCCAACTGGCAGCCGTGTCCAGTGCCTTGGTCAGCAGAGGCAGGGTGAGACGATTGACCATGCCGATGCGCTCGGCGATCGGGATGAAGTCACTGGGTGGCACATTACCCAATTCTGGGCTTTCCCAGCGCGCCAGTGCCTCGAACGCAACGGTTCGCTCGCTGCGGACATCCACGATGGGTTGGAACACCATGTGAAACTCGCGATCCAGGTCCGCCCTGCGCAGGGCCTGCTCGGTCAGCCCTTGTCGATTGAGTTGCTGGCGATGGGCAGCGCTGAACAGGCACGCCGTGCCAGGGCGATTACGCTTGCTCTGGTACAGCGCGTAGTCGGCATATTCGTACGCTTGCGTGGCTGACGAAGCCTGATCTGGAAAGGTGGCGATGCCCAGCGACGCACTGATCTGAATGGGGATGTCCACCAGTACGAACGGCTCGCGCATGCGCGTGCAGAGCTTCTCGCCAAAGGCGCGTAGCTGCTCGTCATCCAGGGCCTGGGTGATGATCAGGCCGAACTCGTCGCCCCCCAGCCGGCTCAGGTGCACACCGTGGTCGAGCATCCCGGTGAGGCGCTGACCGACCTGATACAGCAGCCTGTCGCCCACACTGTGGCCATACAGGTCGTTGACTGGTTTAAAGCCATCCAGATCTATCAGCCCGACGGCCAGGCGAGTGTTCTGCTCGCCGGCATGGGTCAACAGCGTGTCGAGGCGGGAGAAGAACTGCCGGCGATTGGCAAGCCCGGTCAGGCTGTCCAGGTTGGCCAGTTGCAGGTTTTCCTCGCTGAGCCTGGCCGTTTGCGCCTGCATGTTCACCAGCCGGGTGAAATCGGTGTATTGCGCCTTGAGGATGACCAGCATGGCGATCGATACCAGCAGTACATCAAGCGCGGTGGCAATGAACGTGATGATGGAAGTGGAGGCGAAAAACACCACGAACGCCGTGTTGACCACTGCGGTAGTGGCCAAGGCCGCTGGCAACAGGTGCATCATGCAGAAAATGCAGCCGATCACGGTGATGGCCATGTAGAAAGCGACATGCGCCTGGGTGTAGCTGTCGCCATAGGGGAACAGCGCCAGCGACCAGGCCGTGAAGGCAACGGCAACGAAGGGTGCGAGCGTGTTGGTGCGCCTGAGTGCCGTGATCATCTGGGCCGGGCTGCGCACGCGCCTGCGGGTACGTATCCACTCCACGCCTCGGACCAGGCCGAACAACGTCATGATCATCGGGCAATACACCGCCAGCCAGCGCGGCGCCACCGTGAAGTGGGTGCCCGCCAGCATCAGCGTGTTGATCAGCAGGATGAAGTACATCATGGGCAGCTGGCGCGACAGCGCGATGTATTGCGCCTTGACCAGGTCGGGGTTGTCCTTGGGTACGGACATCAAAGCTCGCACGCCGAGTAGTGTTTTTTTCATCAGGCGACGCTCTGAAAATACAACCAGATAAATACCGAACGGATTGCCCTTTTCAGCTTGAACCGAGCAGGGCGGGACGCTGCTCTCACGGACCGTATCGGCCGATCCTCTGGTTGCTGCAATCGTTCAGACTGGTGGCACTTTGATTTCGTTCCCGCCTGCCAACGCCACCGTGAGTAGTGACGGTTATTCCGCGCCGGGGGTGTGCCCGAAATAAGCCTTGTAGGCATGGCAGAAGTTCGCCGGGTTGGCATAGCCGACGTGATAGGCGATCTGCGAGATCTGCCATTTGCGCTCCAGTACCAGGAGGCGCGCAAGCTCAAGGCGCTGTTGGCGAATGTACTGCAGGATCGAACAACCAAACTGCTGGCTGAAGGCTCGGCGCAGGGTGGTCTCGCTCACCTTCAGCTGCTTGGCCAGGACGGCGACGGACGGCGGGGCAGTGGGGCTGGTGTCCAGCAGCCGACGCGTTTCCAGGGCCAGGTCACGGCGGCCACGGTCTTGCTGCGGCTCAGGTGTCAGGGCCTGGCCTGACAGATGGCTGGCCAGCTCCAGCACGATCCCCAGGCTCAGGCTTTCATAGTGCAGGCGGCGCAAGCTACCGCTGTAGGGTGAGCGATAGAGCTGCTGGAACAGGCGGCTGAGCGAGGGACACTGAGGCAACTGGTCGAACTGCATGCCATCGGCCAGCAACGCCAGCAACGGATGAAACTGCGGATCATCCTGGGCCAGCTCGCGCAATGCGTCACCGGCAATGCGCACGCCGGCCATGCGCGCATGGCTATCGACCGGCAACTGGTCCTGGGCTTCAAGGCTCTCGCTCAGGCCAAGCACGTGCAGCCGACCGGTATCGTACTGGTTCAGCCTGCCATCGACCTTGTGCTGCCAGGCGCCGTCGAACACCTGCACGATGCACAGGCTCTCGGGCAGCACCTTGTTGATGCGCAGGGGCTCAGGAAAGTGCAGGTGGCAATCGAAGTACTGCAGGCCCTGGCGCACGGTCTGTGCCCGATAATGCCCCGTGGCACTGCCCATGACATGGGCGGCACGCGCATCCAGCACGCCTGCCTGGGCCAGGGAGCCAGGGCTGTCGAAACAGAAGGCGGTATCCAGGTAGGGGGTTAGCGATTGCATGCAGACTCGGTTTCTCGGTGGGGCAGCGTCGGCCGGAAATGGTAACGCGCGCACAGTTTCGACAACAGTCGTTGTGACCAACCCGCTGTTTGTTGTGATGAACGGGCAACTGGGTTGGCAGCCTGCCTATTGAGTCCTTCAATACGCGTTTTGTTGCAGATCAGGAAACAAAATCATGTTCGCTTATCGAAAATGGGCCGCCTTGCTGGTTGCCGCGTTCACCCTGTGTATCGGTCAGGCTCAGGCCGAAGACCGCCCGGACGTAGCCAAGAACGTCGTCGCCTACCTGGGCACCGAAGGGGCCAAGGTATGGACGCTGCGCATTGGCGATCGCGCCGCCAACGAGGCGCTGGTGCAGGTGGAAGGCGTCGATCACGACTGGGATATGCGCATCCAGAAAATGCACGTCGAGAAAACCGCCAAGGATACCCGCTACTGGACCGACGTCGACGGCAAGAAATTCGTTGTGCTGATCGTCCAGGGCATGTGGGGGGGCGAGCTGTACCTGCCGGGCGAGGCGCAACCGCGTCAGGTCGGCTATTCGGAAGGTCTGTCGCACCAAGGCAATGCCGAGGCGTTCCTGACCGATTACCTGGCTGCCAAGAAATAATCGAGGGGCATCGAGCATGAGCGAACATACCGATCCATTGGCCGACCTGTCCGGTTCGCTGGGCAATGACTACGACCAGTCGCGCACGGCCCAGCGCGAGCGCGTGATCGCCGAGCTTCGGCAAGTGATCGAGCGCGTGCCGGAGCAGAGCGAGTTCACCAACTCTCGTCGTTACCGCGTGTGGGGGCCGGTGCTGCTGGTCGGTGCACTGATTCTGTTCGCAATCGGCATCAGCATGCAGCGCACCGGGCCGATCGTGGCCACCGCCTTCATCGTGCTCATTGCCGCTGCCGTGACCTGGCAGCATCGCAACGCCGGTACCCAGGTGTTCATGCGCCTGACGCGCCGGCAGTTGTTCGTCGATACGTTGGACGCGCCGGTGGACCTGGCGCAGGTGCAGGATATCTCGGTCAAGGATGAAGGGTTGGTGATGATGCAGACGCTGGAGATGAGCAGCGATGCCGTATTGCCGACCCATCGGGTGGCGAGGCTGCAGTTCTTCGGTAACCAGGCCATGGTGCTGAAAAAGCCGCGCCCCCAGGTTCGCATCATGTCGGCGGGGCTTGCGCAGAACGGGCGCAAGCTGTCCAACGAAGAAGTGCTGGCCGTGCTGACGGCCTACTGCGATGCCGCCCACGCCCAGCGTCAACTTGAGTTGCTGCAGGCCAATGGATAATACCGGCGCCGATGCCGACCTGGCCTACCTGCAGGCCCATGCCGTCGGCCCGGATGAGTCGTTCGAGCTGCTTGAACACTCGCTGGGCAAGGCACTTGCGTGTGCGGCCATCGGGTTGGTGGCGATTGGGCTCGGTGGCTGGCTCGCGAGCCTGCCCATGCTCTTCGGTCCGCAGACCGCCAGCACAGTGAAGGTGCTGCTGTGGGCATTCGGCGCAGGGTTGGTCGGCATCGGGCTGGTGGCCCTGGTCAGTGCCTGGGCGCTGTACCAGCGCCATGGACGGTGCGCACTGGCGGTGACCCGTGACACGGTCGCTTTCGCCAACGCCTTGGCCCCAGTGCCATGGGAAGCGTTCGAAGGCTTCGATGTCGAACAGCGGCGGCTGAGTACGCACCTGGTGTTCAGCCTCGCCGCATTCGGCGCCGCACCTGTTCTCAAGGCCCCAGGTTTCAAGGCGCTCGTAGCACCTGATGCCCAGCTGATCGCCGGTGGCCTGCGGCTCACGGTGTGGGCCTGCCACTTCACCCGGGCGGGGTGCAGGCTCACGCTGGCAGAACTGGTGGACGTACTCTACCCCTACCTGCAGGCAGCACAGGCCAGGCGCACCTTGGCACAGTTGTTCCCGGCCGTGGCTCGCCAAGGCGATACCTTGCGGCGGGCTGCGCCATGAGCAACGGGGCCATACGGCTGTTCAGGCGCGTAGGCTGGGGCTTGGCCCTGCTGTTGTTGCCGCTGCTGGTGCTGGGGTGGAGCCAGGTGCAACTCTGGCGCGTCGAGGTGGCCCAGGCGCAGGCGCAGGCGATACGCCAGTGGCTAGATGCGCCAAGCGACACGCTTTTGCAGGCCCTGCCCAAGGCCGAACGTAACCCCTACATCCCCCAAGCAGACCGACGTGAGCGGCTTCAACGTGAGCTTGACCGTTATGAGGCGGGCCTTGGCGGACAGTCTCTGCGCAAGGTCCTGGCCGTCACGAGCGGGCTGCTGGCGGTGCTGGCCTTGCTGACTGCGGTCGGGGCATGGCTCAGGCTCAGGCTGGACGCCTGGCGGGCGCTGCGCTCAATTGAGTTCTTGCAGCGGCACATGACCCAGCGTTGGCGTGCCCTGGGCAAGTGGCTGGTACTGCATCTGGGCTTGCTGGCTGCTGCGTTGAGCCTGGCCTTGCTGTACGAGCTGAGCGTTGCGACCAGCCGGGTGGCCGAGGGTGGGTTGACGGTGCTGTTCATCGTGCTGCCGCTGGCCTCGTGCGTGCTGGTCTGCCTGCAACTGGCCAGGCGGTTGCATCGACGCTGGCCGCTGGTGCTCGATCAGAGCACATCCTTTCTGGGCAGGGCGCTTGATCGGGACAGTGCACCCGGCGTATGGCGCTGGGTCGAAGGCCTGGCGGCGCAGCTTCAGGCACCGGTCCCCGACAACATCGTGGTCGGGCTCGACCAGGGCTTTTTCGTCACCAGCGTGCCGATTCTGCTTCAGCCTGCCGGCTTGCCGTTGACGGGGCGCACGCTGTACTTGCCGCTGCCTTACCTGGGCATGCTCAGCCAGGCGGAAGCTGGCGCGGTCATTGGACACGAACTGGGTCATTTCCGGCATCAGGACACCGAACGCGCGAGCCAGACCAACGCACAGTTCAGCATGATGCTTGCCCATTTCTCGGCGCTGGTCGGCCACGACGAGCCCGCGCCCTGGACGCAGCGCCCAACGCTGTGGATGGCCTGGCAGTTCCTGCACCATTTCCAGCGTGCGGTGCTGCATTGGGGGCGGTCGCAGGAGCTGCTGGCGGACCAGGCAGGCGCTGCAGTCGGCGGGCAACGGCTGTTCGCACAGACCCTGCTGCGCATCATTGCGCTGCAGCCTGCGGTCGATACGGTGCTGGCGACGTGTGGTGGGCAAGGCGTCGATCGAGCCTTGCCTGGCTACCTCGAGCGTCACCCGTTGCAGGTCGGTGACGAGGTGCTGAGTGCTGTCATGGCGCACCCGTTCGACACTCACCCTGCAGCCGCTTCCCGCCTGCACGCATTGAATGTGGTGCCCGACCCGCCGCTGCTGTGCGCCGCTACCCGGGCGCCGGGCGTTGAGGAACGTCACTGGTTCGGCCAACTGTGCAAAGCGCCGCGCGCGCAAGCCGATTGAGCGCGGCAGGGCACATTGGGGCGATCATTCACTTAATCTTTCCCATTTGCAGGTGTATCGTATTCGCCCTTCCTCATCAGCGCCCGCTGGTGAACTGTTTGTGCCGAACACGAGGTACCCGCTGCGATGTCCTTCACCCGTCGACAAATGCTCAAGGGCCTGACCGGCCTGGTTGTGGTTGGCCTGGGCGCGGGGGGCGCCGCGCGGTACTGGCTGGGCAAGGTCGAAGATGACAATGCCGGCCATGACTACGAGCTGATCGCAGCGCCGCTGGACGTCGAACTGGTCCCTGGACATACAACCGAAGCCTGGGCGTTCGGGCCCAGTGCCCCTGGGACCGAGCTGCGCGTGCGGCAGGGCACCTGGTTGCGCGTGCGCTTCATCAACCACCTGCCGATCGAGACCACCATCCACTGGCATGGCATCCGCCTGCCGCTGGAAATGGATGGCGTGCCGTATGTGTCGCAGTTGCCGGTCAAGCCAGGGGAGTATTTCGACTACAAGTTCCGGGTGCCCGATGCCGGCAGCTACTGGTACCACCCCCACGTCAGCAGCTCCGAGGAGCTAGGCCGTGGCCTGGTAGGCCCGCTGATCGTCGAGGAGCGCGAACCCACCGGTTTCAAGCATGAGCGTACGCTCAACCTCAAGACCTGGCATGTGGACGAGCAGGGGGGCTGGATGCCGTTCAGCATCCCGCGCGAGGCGGCGCGCAATGGCACCGCAGGGCGGCTGATCACCATCAACGGCCAGGCCGATGCCGTGACCGAGCTACCGGCAGGGCAGGTGGTGCGCGTGCGCTTGCTGAACCTGGACAACACCTGGACGTACCGCATCAACCTCAAGGGCAACTGCGAAGCGCGGATCTACGCGCTCGATGGCAACCCCGTCACCCCCCGGCCATTGGAAGATGACTATTGGCTGGGGCCTGGCATGCGCATTTGCCTGGCGATCCGCATTCCCAACGCCGGTGAAGAAATTTCCTTGCGCGACGGCTTCGTGCGCCTGGGCACCCTGCGCGCGGTGGCCAACCCGGATGCGCCCAGCGACTGGCCAGCGGCGCTGCCGCCCAATCCCATCGCCGAGCCGGACCTGGAAAACGCCGAAAAGCTCAACTTCAACTTCGAGTGGGCAGGCAAGGTGTCGGTCGGCACCGACCAGGGCAAGCCGCCGAGCCTTTGGCAGATCAACGGCCAGGCCTGGGACATCACCGACAAGACCTGCGCAGATCGCCCGATCGCAACGCTGACCAGGGGCAAGAGCTACATTTTCGAATTGAAGAACATGACCCAGTACCAGCACCCCATCCACTTGCACGGCATGAGCTTCAAAGTGATTGGTTCCAACCGGCATGACATCAAGGAGCCGTGGTTCACCGACACCTACCTGCTGGGCAAGAACGAGCGCGCCCAGGTTGCGCTGGTCGCCGATAACCCGGGCACCTGGATGTTCCACTGCCATGTCATCGACCACATGGAAACCGGCCTGATGGCCGCGATCGCGGTGGTCTGATGCGACCGCAGATCATCGACCGCAGCCACGACCAGACCTACATGCGCATGGCGTTGGCATTGGCCGCCGAGGGCGCACAGCTGGGGGAAGTACCGGTGGGCGCCGTGCTGGTGCAGGACGGCCAGGTCATCGGCCAGGGCTTCAACCGCCCGATCATCGACAGCGACCCCAGTGCCCATGCCGAGATGGTGGCGATCCGCGCCGCAGCTCGCGCGGTCGGCAACTACCGCCTGCCTGGCAGCACGTTGTACGTGACCCTTGAACCCTGCAGCATGTGCGCCGGTTTGATCGTGCATGCGCGGGTGATGCGCGTGGTTTTCGGCGCACTGGAACCCAAGGCGGGGATCGTGCAGAGCCAGGGCCAGTTCTTCGGGCAGGGCTTTCTGAACCACCGTGTGCTGGTGGAGGGTGGCGTGATGGCCGAGGCGTGCGGGCAAGTGCTCAGCGACTTCTTCAGGGCTCGCCGGGCCAAGCCGTGACGTGACCGGCTACAGCGGCGGTGACTGCTCTGCCGGTTTAGCCTTGTTCACACCCGGGACATGCAGGTTGCCCTCTGCCACCTGGCCTTCGAGCTGAGGCTGGGTAACCCAGGTGAGAATGTCGTAGTAGCGGCGGATGTTGGCGACAAAGTGCACCGGTTCGCCGCCCCGTGCATAGCCGTACTTGGTCTGGCGGTACCATTGCTTCTGCGCCAGGCGCGGCAGCATCTTCTTCACATCCAGCCACTTGTTGGGGTTGAGCTTCTCGCGCTTGGCCAGGGTGCGCGCGTCTTCCAGGTGGCCGCTGCCAACGTTGTAGGCGGCCAGCGCGAACCAGGTGCGGTCGGGCTCCTGGATGCTGTCGTCCAGCTCGGCCTTGATCTTCATGAAGTACTTGGCGCCACCCTTGATGCTTTGCTTGGGGTCCAGGCGGTTGGAGACGCCCATGGCCTGTGCGGTGCGCTGGGTCAGCATCATCAGGCCGCGCACGCCGGTCTTGGAGGTGACTTCCGGCTGCCACATGGACTCCTGGTAGCCGATGGCGGCCAACAGGCGCCAGTCCACCTGCTCGACCTTGGCATAGCTCTTGAAATGCTTCTCGTACTTGGGCAAACGTTGCTGCAGGTGCTGGGCGAAGGTGTAGGCGCCCACATAGCCCAGTACATCGACATGCCCGTAATAACGGTCCTTCAGACGCTGCAGGGTGCCGTTCTTCTGGGACTTGTCGAGGAATTCGTTCACCTCGTTCAGCAGGCTGTTGTCCTCGCCTGCGGCGACAGCCCAGCGCTGGTCGCGGGACTCGCCCAGGTCGAAGGCCACGCGCACGTTGGGGAAGTACACTTGGTTCATGGCCAGTTCGTTGGAATCCACCAGGGTAAGGTCGATCTGCCCCTCGTCGACCATGCGCAGCAAGTCCACCACTTCCACGGCATCGGATTCTTCGTATTGCAGGCCCGGGTACTGTTTTTTCAGCTCGGCCAGTTGATCGGCGTGGCTGCTGCCCTTGAGCACCATGATCTTCTTGCCGACCAGGCCTTGGGCGTTGGTCGGGCGCGAGCGGCCATTGCGATAGATGACCTGAGGCGTCACCTCCAGGTAGGGGTGTGAAAACTTCGCCTGGGCCTGGCGCCGTTCGCTGCTGACAAGCCCGGCGGCTGCCAGCACCGGGCCGGACGGCTTGCCAAGGTCGTCGAACAGCTCGTCGAGGTTGTCGGCGGTCTCGATTTCCAGCTTCACGCCCAGGTCGTCGGCAAAATGCTTGACCAGTTCGTACTCGAAGCCGGTCTCACCGTTGCGATCCTGGAAATAAGTGGCCGGGCTGTTGCGGGTGATCACGCGCAGCACGCCGTCCTCCTTCACGCGCTCGAGGGTACTGGGTTTTTCAACGCAGCCACCAAGCAGCAGAAAGAGTCCGGTTGCGAAAAGCCATCTGGCGCAACGCTGGCGCAAAGCAGTGTGGGTGAACATAGGTTGCAGTATACGCAAAGGACTGGCCGTGCCATATCTCGACAACGGTTAGCTTGTCTGATAGCGCTTTTCAGGCGTTTGCTGTCTGATCGTGCCGTCCAGCGTTGTGAGCCAAGCCCGGTTGATGGGGCAAGCCCTGTAACAGAGCACTCGGACCTCACTGCGCAAAGCTTGGACGGAGGTTGCCTGTGGGGCTGTATCAGCGTCTGGGCAAGGTGCAAGAACCCCCGGAAATTTTGACCCGCAGGTCCGGTTCCGCCGCCCGGCAGCCCTGCGCTACAGCGGGTGCCGCAAGCCAACGAATTAGGCTAGAATGCACGGCCTCCAAGCACACCCCTTCTGAGGCTGTCCCGACGATGTTGATCCTGCGCGGCGCTCCTGCCCTTTCTGCCTTTCGCCACGGTAAGTTACTCGAGCAACTGAGCCAGAAAGTCCCCGCTGTTACTGGTTTGTATGCCGAATTTGCCCACTTCGCCGATACCGACGGCGAGTTGACCGCCGACCAGCAGCAGGTGCTGGGCCGTCTGCTCAAGTACGGCCCGAGCGTACCGGTGCAGGAGCCCGCCGGTCGCCTGTTCCTGGTCGTGCCGCGCCTGGGCACTATTTCGCCCTGGGCCAGCAAGGCCAGCGACATCGCCCACAACTGCGGCCTGCAGTCGATCCAGCGCCTGGAGCGCGGTATTGCGTACTACGTTGCCGGTGACCTCAGCGACGCCGATGCCGAGCAGGTGTCGGCGCACTTGCACGACCGCATGACCCAGCGCGTGCTGGGCCAGCTGGAGCAGGCCGCCGACATGTTCAGCCACGCCCAGCCAAGGCCCATGACGTCGGTGGATATCCTTGCCGGCGGCCGCGACGCCCTGGCCCAGGCCAACATCGACCTGGGCCTGGCACTGGCCGAGGACGAAGTGGACTACCTGGTCACCGCGTTCCAGGGCCTCAAGCGCAACCCCAACGACATCGAACTGATGATGTTCGCCCAGGCCAACTCCGAGCACTGTCGCCACAAGATCTTCAACGCCAGTTGGGACATCGACGGCCAGGCGCAGGACAAGAGCCTGTTCGGCATGATCAAGAACACCTACCAGATGCACAGCGAAGGTGTGCTGTCGGCGTACAAGGACAACGCTTCTGTCATCGTCGGCAACGTTGCAGGTCGTTTCTACCCGAACCCTGAAACCCGCCAGTACGGTGCGGTGCAGGAGCCGGTACACATCCTGATGAAGGTGGAAACCCACAACCACCCGACCGCCATCGCACCTTTCTCCGGCGCCTCGACCGGTTCGGGCGGCGAAATCCGTGACGAAGGTGCCACCGGCCGCGGCGCCAAGCCCAAGGCCGGCCTGACCGGCTTCACCGTGTCCAACCTGCGCATCCCAGGCTTCGAGCAGCCCTGGGAGCAGGCCTACGGCAAGCCTGAGCGCATCGTAGACGCCCTCGACATCATGATCGAAGGCCCGCTGGGCGGCGCCGCGTTCAACAACGAATTCGGTCGCCCGGCCCTGACCGGTTACTTCCGTACCTTCGAGCAGAGCATCAACACCCCGCACGGTGAAGAAGTGCGCGGCTACCACAAGCCGATCATGCTCGCCGGCGGCATGGGCAACATCCGTGAAGACCACGTGCAGAAGGGCGAGATCACCGTCGGCGCCAAGCTGATTGTGCTCGGCGGCCCGGCCATGCTGATCGGCCTGGGCGGCGGCGCTGCCTCGTCGGTAGCCACCGGTGCCAGCTCGGCTGACCTGGACTTCGCCTCGGTACAGCGCGAAAACCCGGAGATGGAGCGCCGTTGCCAGGAAGTCATCGACCGCTGCTGGCAGCTGGGCGACGCCAACCCGATCGCCTTCATCCACGACGTCGGCGCCGGCGGCATCTCCAACGCCTTCCCGGAACTGGTCAACGACGGTGGCCGCGGTGGTCGCTTCGAGCTGCGCAATGTGCCCAACGACGAGCCGGGCATGGCCCCGCACGAAATCTGGAGCAACGAATCGCAGGAGCGTTACGTGCTGGCCGTCAGCGCTGTCGACTTCGAGCGCTTCAAGGCCATCTGCGAGCGTGAGCGCTGCCCGTTCGCCGTGGTCGGCGAAGCCACCGAAGAACAGCACCTGACCGTCACCGACAGCCACTTCGACAACACTCCGGTCGACATGCCGCTCGACGTGTTGCTGGGCAAGCCGCCACGCATGCACCGCTCGGTCACCCGCGAAGCCGAGCTGGGCGATGATTTCGACCCGAGCGAGCTGGACCTGGACACCGCTGTACAGCGCGTGCTGAGCCACCCGGCCGTGGCCAGCAAGAGCTTCCTGATCACCATCGGCGACCGCACCATCACCGGCCTGGTCGCCCGCGACCAGATGGTCGGCCCTTGGCAGGTACCGGTGGCCGACTGCGCCGTCACCGCCACCAGCTTCGATGTCTACACCGGCGAAGCCATGGCCATGGGCGAGCGTACTCCGCTGGCACTGCTGGATGCCCCGGCATCCGGGCGCATGGCCATCGGCGAAACCATCACCAACCTGGCCGCTTCGCACATCGACAAGCTGTCCGACATCAAGCTGTCGGCCAACTGGATGTCCGCTGCCGGCCACCCAGGTGAAGACGCGCGCCTGTACGACACCGTCAAGGCTGTCGGCATGGAGCTGTGCCCTGAGCTGGGCATCACCATCCCGGTCGGCAAAGACTCGATGTCGATGAAGACCAAGTGGAGCGAAGAGGGCGTCGAGAAGAGCGTCACCTCGCCGATGTCGCTGATCATCACAGGCTTCGCCCCGGTCACTGACATCCGCAAGACCCTGACCCCGCAACTGCGCATGGACAAGGGCGAGACCGACCTCATCCTGATCGACCTGGGCCGTGGCAAGAACCGCATGGGCGCCTCGATCCTGGCCCAGACCTACGGCAAGATCGCAGCCCAGGCGCCGGACGTCGACGACGCCGAAGACCTCAAGGCGTTCTTCGCCGTGATCCAGGGTCTTAACGCCGACGGTCACTTGCTGGCCTACCACGACCGTTCCGACGGCGGCCTGGTCACCACCGTGCTGGAAATGGCCTTCGCTGGCCACTGCGGCCTGGACTTGCACCTCGATCCGCTGACCGACAGCAAGGCCGACATCCCGGCGATCCTCTTCAACGAAGAGCTGGGCGCGGTCATCCAGGTGCGCCAGGACGCTACTCCGGACGTACTGGTCCAGTTCAGCGCCGCAGGCCTGGGTGAGCAGTGCGTGGCGGTGATCGGCAAGCCGGTCAACAACGCCGAAGTCTCCATCAGCCTGAACGGCGAAGTGCTGTTCGATGACGACCGCCGCATGCTGCAGCGCCAGTGGGCTGAAACCAGTTACCAGATCCAGCGCCTGCGCGACAACGCCGATTGCGCCGATCAGGAATTCGACCTGCTGCTCGAAGAAGACAACCCGGGGCTGTCGGTCAAGCTGGGCTTCGATGTCAACGATGACATCGCCGCGCCCTACATCAAGAAAGGCGTGCGCCCGCAAGTGGCCATCCTGCGCGAGCAGGGGGTCAACGGCCAGGTCGAAATGGCGGCTGCCTTCGACCGTGCCGGTTTCGCAGCCATCGACGTGCACATGAGCGACATCCTTGCCGGTCGCGTGGACTTCGAGGCCTTCAAGGGCCTGGTCGCCTGTGGCGGTTTCTCCTACGGCGACGTATTGGGTGCCGGCGAGGGCTGGGCCAAGTCGGCCCTGTTCAACAGCCGTGCGCGTGATGCCTTCCAGGCGTTCTTCGAGCGCAACGACAGCTTCGCCCTGGGCGTGTGCAACGGGTGCCAGATGATGTCCAATCTGCACGAGCTGATTCCGGGTACCGAGTACTGGCCGCACTTCGTGCGTAACCGCTCCGAGCAGTTCGAGGCACGGGTGGCCATGGTCGAGGTGCAGAAGTCCAACTCGATCTTCCTGCAGGGCATGGCCGGTTCGCGCATGCCGATCGCCATTGCCCACGGCGAGGGCCACGCCGAGTTCGCCAGTGAAGAGGCCTTGCTGGAGGCTGATGTGTCCGGTTGCGTGGCGCTGCGTTACGTGGACAACCACGGCAAGGTCACCGAGCAGTATCCGGCCAACCCGAACGGTTCGCCACGAGGCATCACCGGCCTCACCAGCCGCGACGGCCGCGTGACCATCATGATGCCGCACCCTGAGCGTGTGTTCCGTGCCGTGCAGAACTCGTGGCGTCCGGATGAGTGGCTGGAAGATGCGGCGTTGATGCGCATGTTCCGTAATGCGCGGGTGTGGGTGAACTAAGGCGTGTACAAGCTCGCCTTCTTCGTTCCTGCCAGCCATGTGGAGGTGGTCAAGGCTGCTGTGTTCGCCGCGGGTGGTGGGCACGTGGGTGATTATGACCACTGCGCCTGGCAGACCTTGGGCCAGGGCCAGTTTCGTCCGTTGGACGGCAGTTCGCCGTTTCTCGGACGGGCGGGTCAGGTCGAGGTGGTGGAGGAGTGGAGGGTGGAGCTTGTGGTGGGCGATGACCTGATTCTACAGGTCGTTGCTGCGCTCAAGCAGAGTCATCCCTATGAGACGCCGGCCTATGAGGTTTATCGGTTGGCGGACTTTTAACGCTTGTGATGTTTTAAGTTTTAAGTTTAGAGCTTTAATGCTTTGGCGTGGGTATTGAAAGAGAGCTTAGTCCATTTGCGATGGCGACGCTGAGTCACCTTTTCGCCTTACGGCGAGTCACTTTTTGTCAAACGCGACAAAAAGTAACCAAAAAACGCTGCGCTCCATTCATACGGCCCCTA